>CANGAY010000014.1 GCA_947451735.1 Actinomycetota bacterium | reverse complement strand
GGATGGGTTGACGCCTACCTGCGCGACGCCAAGGGGTCGATCGCCGCATGGGAGCGCACGGCCGCACTTGACCCCACCACCAGTCTCGGCAAGACTGCCACGGGTCTGCTTGCCCGGATCGCACGGGCGCAGAAGGCGGCGAAGAAGGGCTGAGCCGTCACAAATGGGCGCGAAACGCCCGTTGTCGCCTGCCTTTTGGCGAGAGGAAGTTTACGCTCAGGCGAGAACCCCTTAACCGGTCCATAAGGGCGGGTTGGGAAGGTGCCGATCAGTAATCGGCTGGCTCTCACCGGCTGACGTTGGATCCCCTGCCCCGGGCAGGGTGAGCACGGATCGCACACAGCAGCAACGCGCACAGGCATCCGCCGTCGGCGGGATGTCGTATCGAGGGGCCCGGCGGGACCGGGCCGAGGGGAGACGGGACGAGAATGACGCTCAAGGAGATCGTGGCCAACGAGGAGATGCAGGTCGTCCTGCAGCGAGGCCAGGAGCAGGGCTTCCTCGGCATCGAGGAAGTCGCGGCCGCGCTTGAGGGCATTGACCTGGTGCAGGAGCACGCCGAGGGGTTGTACGCCCACATCGACGAGCTCGGCATCGAGTTGCTCGAGGAGGCTGAGGCCCAGGAGCGTCGGGCACAGCTGGCCGAAGAGGCCGAGCGCCCGCGCCGCGTGGCCGCCAAGGCCGAGAGCACCACCGATCTCCTGCAGCTCTTCCTCCGCGACATCGGCCGCATCCCGCTGCTCACGGCCAAGCAGGAAGTGGAGCTCGCCAAGCTCATCGAGATGGGCGACCTCCAGGCCAAGCAGAAGATGGTCGAGAGCAACCTCCGCCTCGTCGTGTCGATCGCCAAGAACTACCGCAACCAGGGTCTGGCGTTCCTCGACCTCATCCAGGAGGGCACGCTCGGGCTGGTGCGCGCCGCCGAGAAGTTCGACTACCGCAAGGGCTACAAGTTCTCGACGTACGCCACGTGGTGGATCCGTCAGGCAGTGGCCCGCGCCATCGCCGACAAGGGCCGCACCATCCGCATGCCCGTGCACGTGGTGGAGAAGCTCAACAAGATCAACCGCACCGAGCGCAAGTTGCTGGCCGAGCTGGGGCGCGACCCCAGCAACGCCGAGATCGGCGCATCCATCGGCCTCACCGAGACCGAGGTTGAGTCGATCCGTCGCAGCGCCCAGACCCCGGTCTCGCTTGAGAAGCCGGTGGGCGACGAGGAGGAGTCGGAGTTCGGCCAGTTCATCGCCGACGAGAAGGCCATCTCGCCCGAGGCGGCTGCCGACGAGACCCTGCGCAACGAGGCACTGCAGGACGTGCTCAACTCGCTGTCGTACCGGGAGCGCCGCGTACTCGAGCTGCGGTACGGCCTGGGTGGCGAGCAGCCCCGCACGCTCGACGAGGTGGGCCGCACGTTCAACGTGACGCGCGAGCGCATCCGCCAGATCGAGAACCAGGCGCTGCAGAAGCTGGCCGGCATGGTGGACATCAGGGGCCTGGCCGAGGTGGCATAGCCCCACCCCACCGCACGACCGAAGACCCGAAGGGCCCGCCACAAGCGGGCCCTTCGCGTTTTTGCCACGCACCAGGTGCCAGACACCCACCGGTGTCTGGCACCGGTGGGTGTCTGGCACCTGGTGCGTCCGGGTAGCATTGGCGCCATGGGAGGGGATGACGAGGACGACGACGACTGGCCCGAGCGGGAGACCGATCCCGAGGTCATTGCGCGAAAGCGCGAGAACGCGCGCATCGTGACGGTGAGCGCCAACCGGGCCGCGCGCATCGTCTACGGGTTCCTCGGGCTGCTGCTGATCTTCGTCATCGTCCTGGCGATTGTCTTCCTCTAGCGGTACCCCGGTCGGCGTCGTATCCGACCTGTGGCGCTACCCCATCAAGTCGTTCCAGGGCCAGCGCGACCGGCGTGCATTCCTCAGCCCCTTCGGGTTCCTCGGCGACCGCCGTTGCGTGGCCATCGACATGGAGGACGGCCAGCCGCTTCGCGCGATGAAGGCACCCCTGCTGCTCGCCTACCGCGCCACGTTCATCGACCCCGACCGCGGCGAGGAGGTGGCGGTGGTCACGCCCGAGGGCCGCCATGTGCGGTGGGACGACCCATCACTCGCACGGGAGATCGGTGACCAGCTCGATCTGGAGGTGCGGCTCGTGCGCGCGCCCATGGGCATCCACGACATCCTTCCCATCCAGATGGTGACCGAGGCATCGATGCAGCAGGTGGCCGACTGGGTGGGACACGACCCCGACCGCCGCCGGTTCCGCCCGAGTATCGCCATCGACACCGATCAGGGCGTGCCGTTCGAGGAATCCGGGTGGCCCGGGCATCGCATGACCCTGGGCGACGACGTGGTGCTCGACGTCGTGGTGGCCACCAAGCAGACGCGCGTGGTGTCGTACGACCCCGACACCATGGAGCGCACGCACGAGATCCATCAGGCCATCGCGCAGCGGCGCGAGAACCTGTTCGGCGTCTACTGCCGCGTGGTGCGCGGGGGCTGGGTGCAGGTGGGGGACCGGGTCGCGATGGACCCGGCCCCCCTCCCCACTGCCTGAACATCTACCTGACGGCCAGCCCGACCTCGTTGATCTCGCGCTCGGGCGGCGCGAGGTCGCCGGGTGACAGCGCCGGCTCGTAGTCCACGCCCAGCAACGGGCTGGTGAGCAGGAAGTCGGCGGTCGCCCGGTTGCACGCGATGGGGCAGTTGTGCACCACGGCGATGCGCAGCAGCGCCTTCACGTCCACGTCGTGGGGCTGGGGCTCGAGCGGGTCCCAGAAGAAGATGACGATGTCGAGGCGGCCCTCGGCCAGCCACGCACCCACCTGCTGGTCGCCGCCGAGCGGGCCGGACAGGAACCGGTGGACCTCGAGGCCCAGGTCGTCCGAGATCAGCCCCCCGGTCGTGCCCGTCGCGTGCAGTTCGTGCTCACGGAGCACCGCGTAGTTGGCGCGGGCCCAGTCGAGCATGTCGCGCTTGCGGTTGTCGTGGGCGATCATGACGATTCGCTTGCGTACGGTCATTGCCATCGGGGTCTCATCCTCCCGTCGAAGTCGATCAGGAGCGGCCACTGCGGCCGCGGTTCCACCATAGGTCGGCCAGGCGCCGTGTCCAGCGGTTGTGTCACCGCAAGGGGTATTCGTTACGGAACCCACACATCGCGCCGGGGGATGCCCGGTGCTACATTCACGAAACCGCCGCGGGGTGGAGCAGTCTGGTAGCTCGTCGGGCTCATAACCCGAAGGTCGCAGGTTCGAATCCTGCCCCCGCTACTTCCGAAGGACCCGGCACAGACGTGCCGGGTCCTTCGTGGTTTCGGGCATCATTCGCCGCGTGACCGCACCCCCGCGCAACCCGGCCAACGGCATCTCGGCCCTCATCCGCTCACCCCACTGGTGGGTGCTCACCGCAGCGTGCGCCGCGACGGCATTCCTCGCCGCCCTTGGGTCATACGCCATCGGCATCACCGGGCTTCTGATCACCCCGATGCTGCTGCTGCCCGGACTCGGCACGGCGCTCGTGCTTCGCTGGGGGTGGTCACCGCTCGTCGGCTTCGCCGTCGGTGACTTCGTCGGGCAGTTGGCCATCCGCGGGCGCGCATGGCCATTCATCGCGCTCACCGTCCTGCTGCACCTGCTCGTCATCGCCGTGGGTGCCGTCTGGATGCGACGCCGCGAGGTGGGCCTCGGCAGCCTCGCTGCCATCGTGCGATTCGCCGTGGTCGCCCTGGGCATGTCGATCGCGGGTTCGGTCGCCTTCCTGCTGCTCGCCGATGCATACGGCGACATGCCGGCCAACACGAGCATGGCCGCCATGTTCGGGTGGATACTGCTGGGGCTCATGGGCGGCTACCTGGTGGCCGGTGGTCTGGTGATGGCGTGGACGGTGGATGCCGCCACCCTGCGGGCCGATATGACGAACTGGTGGGCCATCGCGGGCTTCGTCGGCACGTCGGCGTTCGCCGTCGCCGGGTTCGGGTGGGGCATCGGCGCGGCCGTGCCGCTGGCACTGCTCGGCGCGCTGGCGGTTGCGGCGCGTGGCGGGGCGCGCTGGGCCACCCTCACCATGGCCATCATCACCGTCGCCGACATCACGGGGTCGGTGCGCGGGATGGCCCCCTTCGGCGGTGCCGGCGACGCCCCGCAGGCGGTGAACACCATGTTCGCCATCTCGCTGTTCACGCTGGCCGCGCTCATGCTCACGGGGGACCGCGCATCGGACGAGGGCATCGCCCGCCCCGCGCCGGTGGTGGCGATGGGCTTCGCCGTGTTCATGGTCATCGCCGGTATCGCGTCGCTCGCCACCAACCAGCTGGCCATCGAGCACGACACGCCGTTCGTCAACTCCGGCCTGCTGGCCCTCGGTGCCGCGCTCGGCCTGGGAATCCTGCGCCTGGCCCGCACACCGGTGCGGCGCACCACACGATCGGGGCTGATCCTTGCGGCAGTCGCCGGGGCCATCTACGTGGCCAACCTCGCGGTGTTCCTGCAGGCAGTACCGCTCATCGGTTCCGCCGCGAGCACGGCCCTGTCGATGACCGCACCCCTTGCGGTGGTCGTGCTCGCAATCTTCGTCGAGCGCGCGTTCCCCTCACGCGGCGTCATCGTGGCCGTCGGGCTCATCGTCGCCGGCGCCCTGTTCTACGCGGCCAGCATGACGTGGAACACCGAGGGCGTGGTGCTGGCGGTCGCCTCGGCCTGGATCTTCGCGGCGTCACTCATCTTCATGAACCGGGCCCTGGCGCGGTCGAACGTGACGGATGTGGCGCTCATCGGCGCGGCAGCATCGGCGGCCGTAGCGCTGCCCATCGGGTTCATCGTGGAGGGTCCCGGGGCCTTCTCGTTCAGCGCATCGGAGGTGGGCGCGCTCGCGCTGGGCGCGCTGGGGGCGCAACTGGTGCCGCAGCTCGCGCGCTCGTGGGCACTCGCCCAGATCGGCCCCTCGCCCGTGGGCGCCATCGGCGTGCTTGCGCCGGTGGTCACCATCGTGCTGTCGATCATCGTCATGTCCGACCCGGCCGACAGCGGCGAGGTCATCGGGCTGGTGCTGATCGTGGGCGGAGCGGTGACCGCCGCCCTCGCAGGAACCCGCGGCAGGCATGGCACCGCAGGCGCCACCCCGGGGGTCGTCGAGGACACCCCGGGTCCGCTGCAGTCGCCTCAGGCGGCCTCGACGGCCTAGGGCACCACCTCGACCGCAGCCATCATGCCGTGGTCCTCGTGCACGAGCACGTGGCAGTGGAACACGAAGCGGCCGGTGAAGTCGGTGAAGCGCTGGCGGATCGTCACGCTCTGATGCGGGGGAATGGTGACGCTGTCCTGCCAGTTCGGCTGGCCCGTCTCGGGCGTGCCGTTGCGTGCCACGACCTGGAAGGGCTGGATGTGGATGTGGAAGTTGTGCCACTCCGGGGTGTGGTTCCTGAGCAGCCACTCCTCGGTGGTGCCGAGCTTCATGCGGTACATCGTGGTGATCTTGCCGTGCGCGTCGAACACCTTGCCGTTCACGTAGAAGTCGGCAATACCGGGGCTCTGCTGGAAGGTGATGCGGCGGCGCACGGCCACATCGGCGGTGCGCAGGTCCTCCTGCACCGACAGGTCCTGCGGAACGGGCTGGGGATCCTGCGCCGGCCCGGCCACACTGAGGGTGGCCAGTTTCACCTCGGGCTGCTTGCCGAAGGGCGTGGGGCGCTGGTTGAAGTAGGTCTGGATGAGGGGGTACTGCCCGGCGACTCGCGGCGCGCGAACGAGGACCTCGAGACGCTGCCCGGGCCCCATCTGCAGCAGCGTTGTCCGCTGGGGGTGCGTCAACGTGTTGCCGTCGCGGGCGAGGATCCAGTACTCCCCACCGGTGGGACGGATCTGGATGAAGCGCTCGGTGCTGGCGTTCCACAGACGAAGGCGCTGCGACTCACCTGGGTGGATGTCCACCTTGGGCTGGATCTGGCCATTGATCGGGATGACGCGCTTGGAGGGCACCTCAGACTGCGACGCGACGGTGGTGTTGCCCACGACCATCGTGTTCTGGATGAACATCTGGCGGTCGCGCAGGTTGCCGATGCCCGGCACGTTGTCGAGCCCCCCGCGCACCACGATGGGGCCCGCCTGCCCCGCGAACGTCTGCATGTCGACGTAGTGGTGCAGATGCGGGTGGTACCAGTAGATGCCGGGGTGCTCGTCGGCCGGGATGGCGTAGTGGTAGTGGTAATCCGAACCCGACTTGATGTCGAGGAAGATGTCGTCCGCGGGAGCATTGGGCGACACGTGCAGGCCGTGCACATGCAGATTGGAATCGCCGCCCTTCGGCTGGAACCACTTGTCGGCCCACTGCCCCGTGGGCAGGTAGCCCACCGGCAGCCGGTTGCGGAAGTTCACGTTCAGCTGGTCACCGGGGCTGATGATCCACTCATCGCCCATCAAGTTGGGGCCGTACGACTGGGTGGACACCTTGCGGCCGCCGATTGACACGGTGCGGGTCTTCGGCGTGAGCGTGACGTTCAGCACGCCGCCCGACGACGCCGAACCGGGCAGATCGCGCAGCACCTGACCCGTGACGAACCCCTGACACGCCTCGCACGGCGGTGCGTCGTCGGCCATCACGGCGGCGGTGACCATGCTGGCGCCACCAACGGCGGTGACAACGGCCGCGGCGCCCAGTGCGACGAGCGCGCGGCGGGGTCGGCGGGAGCGCGGAATCGGCGTCATACGAACAGGATACCCGTCGCGGTCATTCGGTCACGAGCCCGAAGATGAGAAGGTAGAGGCCCACCACCATCAGCGCGGCGGTGATGATGGCGATGTCGTGCTTTGCGATTGCGGCACGGAACCTCGTGAGCACCCGCACCGCCCGATCGCGGTCAAGCATGAACCACACGTTGGGGATCCACCCCCAGCTGTACGAGATGGCGCTGAACACCAGCACCGCGCCCACGATGAAGCCCCACCCGTGACCGCTCACCTCGGCGAGCGCCAGGGCGTAGCCCACGCCGGGCATGCCGAACACCAGCCCCACACCCAGCGCAACCCACGATGACTCCACCATGCGGTTGAGGCGCCGGTTCTCGCGGCTGCGGTCCTTCTTGTGGGGCCTGAGTCGCGCCCGGACGTGCCGCCACCACACATATGCCGCGAACAGCAGCACCAGCACCCCGAGCGTGATGTAGATGCCGGGGAACCTCGTCCCGCCGCCCACGCCGTTCAGGTGGATGCCGAGGTCGCCGAGGCCCGCGGCCACCACCAGACCGGCGACGACCGAGGTGAACAGGGTGCCACCCACGAACAGCCACGCGTGCCTGAGGCCCTGCTTCCCGCCCAGCAGGAAGAGGGTCACCGCGAGCGTCTGCGGCGAGATGGACGACAGCACCGCGAGTTCGAAGAAGTGCACGGGGCCGCTAGTGGAGGATGTTGATCGCGCGCGCAGCGACGATGAGGATGACGCCGAGCGAGATGATCGACTGCAGACTCATGAGCGCCTTGGCGCGCGTGGTCATGGGCAGCGTGTCCGCCGGCGCGAACGACGCGGCGTTGGTGAAGGCCACGAAGAGATAGTCGAGGAATGCCGGGCGCCACGTCCACGGGCCCGACACCTGATACTGGGGGAACAGGAAGTCGGTGTAGCCGGCGGGGGCCTCGGCACGACGGCGGGGCCCGCCGCCGTCCATCTCCCAGTACCAGATGCCGAAGATGATGGCGTTGGTCACCCAGATGTCGATGCCCGCCCACACGAGGTCATGACCCTGGAAGCCGCTCTCGTAGGCGATGCCCACGATGAGCATCACGAGCGAGGCGCCGTTCGCAATGGTGATGATGATGGCGAGGGCGATGCCGAGCCTGCGCCGCATGTCGCTCTCGCGGCGGGGATCGGTGACGACGGCGACGATGATCAGCAGCACCTCAAGAACCGGTACGACCCAGCCGAAGTACCCACCGCCGAGGATGAGCCGATCGGGCAGCAGCACGTACAGCGCACCCGCCAGCACCAGGGCGATGAGCGGCGGCCATCGGGACTCACGCCAGTCGGTGGCGTCATGGGGGACGTGCGGGCTCACCGGCAGGATGATTGCACTAGTGTCCCGCGCCGTGCCTACTCGAGAAGACCTGAGAAACGTCGCGATCGTGGCCCACGTGGACCACGGCAAGACGACCCTTGTGGACGCCATGCTCTGGCAGAGCGGTGCCTTCCGCGACAACCAGGAAGTCGCCACCCGGGTGATGGACTCGGGTGACCTGGAGCGCGAGAAGGGCATCACGATCCTCGCCAAGAACACGGCCGTGCGCCGCGGCGACATGACGATCAACATCATCGACACGCCGGGGCACGCCGACTTCGGCGGCGAGGTGGAGCGCGGCCTCTACATGGTGGATGGCGTGCTGCTGCTCGTCGACGCCTCCGAGGGACCCCTCCCCCAGACGCGGTTCGTGCTGCGCAAGGCACTGGAGGGCGGCCTGCCCGTGGTGCTCGTGGTGAACAAGGTGGACCGCCCCGACGCGCGCGTGTCGGAGGTGGTTGACGAGGTGTACGAACTGTTCCTCGACCTCGGCGCCGACGAGGCGCAGATCGACTTCCCGATCGTCTACACCAACGGCAAGGCTGGCACGGCCTCGCTGAGCGCCGACATCCAGGAGGCCGACCTCGCGCCGCTGTTCGACGTGCTGCGCGACACCATCCCGGCACCGGAGTACACCGAGGGCGCGCCGCTGCAGGCGCTGGTGACCAACCTGGCGGCCGACTCGTACCTGGGCCGCCTGGCGGTGTGCCGCGTGCACGAGGGCACCATCCGCAAGGGCCAGCAGGTGGCCTGGTGCCGTGCCGACGGCTCCATCCAGCAGGCCAAGATCGCCGAGCTGTTCGTGACCAAGGAACTCGACCGCGTGCCCGTGGACGAGGCCGGCCCCGGCGACATCATCGCCATCGCGGGCATCGAGGACATCACGATCGGCGAAACCCTCGCCGACCTCGACGACCCCCGGCCCCTGCCGGTCATCACCGTGGACGAGCCCAGCCTGGGCCTCACCATCGGCATCAACACCTCCGTGCTCGCGGGCAAGGAGGGCAAGAAGCTCACCGCCCGCATGGTGAAGGACCGTCTGGATCAGGAACTCATCGGCAACGTCTCGCTGCGCGTGCAGGACACCGAGCGCCCCGACGGCTGGGAGGTGCAGGGCCGCGGCGAGCTGCAGCTGGCCGTGCTGGTGGAGACCATGCGCCGCGAGGGCTTCGAGCTCACCGTGGGCAAGCCCGAGGTGCTCATCCGTGAGATCGACGGCAAGCGCCACGAGCCCGTGGAGCGCGTGACCATCGACGTGCCCGAGGAGATGATGGGCGTGGTCACCCAGCTGCTGGCGCTCCGCAAGGGGCGCATGGAGCAGGTGGTGAACCACGGCACCGGCTGGACCCGCATGGACTACCTGGTGCCCGCCCGCGGTCTGGTGGGATTCCGCACGGAGTTCCTCACCGAGACCCGCGGCACCGGACTCCTGCACTCGGTG
>CANGAY010000013.1 GCA_947451735.1 Actinomycetota bacterium | reverse complement strand
GCACGTGCTGGGCGACGTCACGCTGCAGCCTGGCGGTGGCCTCGTCCAATACGCGGCGATCAACCTCAGCCTCGCGGCGGGCTTCCCACAGCCCTGCGATGACTGCGCCGGCGGAGTCGCGCGCCGTGAGCAGCACCGACGTACCGACCACCAGAACGAGGGTGTATCCCGTGATCGCCAGTGTGTTCGCCCCGGACACGAACGTGGCCAGAACCGGATCGACCAGACCGGGCACGAGGGTCGGTACAACACTCACGAGCAGCACTGCTGCCACCGTGACGAGCGGGGCGACACGCGGCCACCGGCGGATGACGGCCCTGCCGGCAATGAATACCAGGGCAAGCCATGCCAGATAGATGAGCGCAGTCACCATGCCGCCCGGCGGGTTGATGCCACCCAACCTGCCCGCATGGAGCAGGCACCCGTACACCCCCAGCAGCGCCGCTGCGGCCATGGGCAACGGGTGCGCACGCAGCGACACCGCGAAGATTTCGCGCCACGGCATCGACTCGCGCACTGCCGGTGCATCCACCCACATGCGGTGGCCCGACGTGCGCACGGAAGTGCGTGCGGCATCACGAACTGCGCGCGCCGCCTCGGACGAGGCGGCCGCGTCGCTCGACTGAATGGCCTGCGCCACCATCTCATCGGCCACCGCGCGGGATCCGCTCGACATGCTGCGGGCGTCGGCCACGGCAGTGGCCAGCGCCGCGGCAAGCGCGCCCGATGCCACCAGGTTGTCGGCACGCGCCTGTACCAGCTGCGCGAGGGCGCTGCTGCGAGCGTCCGCGTACCACTGCCGAAGACCCACGAGGTACATGAGCAGGAGGTAGTAGGCGAACACCAGGGCGCGCGACGGCACCACCTGCCTTGCGACGGCCTCGAGCACGAGCCCATCCTGCCCCGTCGCCGCCTCGATCAGGGGCAGGACGATGCTGGCCATCGTGATGGCCAGCGACACTGCTGCCACCAGCCAGAGCGGAACGGGGCGATCGGCGTATCGCGCGGCAACCACGCGGTTGCCCACGACGAACACCAGCACCGTGAACGGCACCAGGATGCACCAGTTGAGCAGCGCCAGGTGCGTCGGCACGAGCGTGCGCCCCACTGCGCTCACCGTGATGAAGGCGACCACGAGCACACACGTGAGCGGCGACACAGCGGCCCTGGTGCGCAGGATGTCGAGCGCCGGTGGGGCCTTGGGGGGGTTACTCGGGCTGGGTTCCACCCTGGGCGCCGATCAGTCGGTAGTACTCGCGCGTGATCATGACACGCTGATTCCGACCGCCATCATTGCCGATGTCGAGCTGCTTGGCGATGCGTGCGATGAGGTTCTCCACCGACTTGACCGCCACCACGCGCCGCTCGGCGATCTCGGCATTGCTGAGCCCCTCGGCCACCATGCGCATGGTCTCGATCTGCACGTCGGTAAGCCCATGGTCGGCCACATCTCTTGCCGCGGTCTCGCGCGCGCCGGGCTGCGCCCGCTCAATGGCGCGGTCGATGGCGCGGCGCACAACCATCACGTCGTCCACGTCGCTCTTCAGCACATACTCGGTGCCGGGCGGAATCTGCAGCAGCTTGCCCGCCACCAGACGGGGGTCGGAGTATGCGGTGAGCAGCACCACCCCCACCTCGGGGTTCGCCGTTCGCGCCGCGTGAGCAAGCGCGATGCCGTTGGGGCCACGGCCCAGATCGAGGTCGGTCACCAGCGCGTCAACCCCGCCGCCCGACAGATGCTCAACCGCCTGGCTCACATCGGCACAACTGGCCACCACGTGCACGCCGTGGTGGCCGAGCGCGATGCCCAGCGAACTGCGAAGGAGCGCGTTGTCTTCAACCAGCACCACGGTCGGCATAACCCCTATAGAACGCTTGCGCGCCACGATTGGCAACCGCGTGAAGCCCTCCGTGGTCGCCATAGGGGGCTACCCCCCTGCGCCGCACTGCCAACCGCCACGGAAACCGCGCAAGGGTGGGCAGTGAGGCGACGCAGGTATCGCCCGGCGGCTCGACACGCTCGCGCGCATGAATTGGCGCGCTGCGTGACCCATGGGTGAGACCTCGTCGCCGGGAAAGACTCCGATACCGTGCCGGTAGGAATTCTGGCGTCCATTCGACGCAATACCGGACTGGAGGACATGCGATGACCGAATACCTCGTCATCTATGAGACCGCCGAGGACGGGGCCTGGGGTGCGTGGCTGCCCGATATCGATGGGGTGGTTGCGCTGGGCAAGACCCGTGACGAGGTTGAGAGCCGCATGCGCGAGGCGCTCGCGGCGTTCGCTGAGTACGAGCGCGAGGAGGGCCGGGAACTCCCGCCGCCTCACAACTACGCCGGGTACGCCTCGGCTCCGTAGAAAACGCGCGAGGGCGGCCCGAAGGCCGCCCTCGCGGGAACAATGAACAGGGTTGAGGAGATCAGTCCTCGCCCTGCGCCTTGGTGAAGCCGTCCTCGCCGTCGAAGCGCTGCAGCTTCTCGACGTGGGCCCACTTGTGCTCAGCGGCAACGGCCTGAAGCAGGTCGATGAGCTGGGCGTCGGAGAGCTCGCCGGAGTCGTCACGGAGCATGAAGCGGGCGCGCCAGGCGTCCACGGTGTCCGTCATCACGTCATTCGGCGGGTACAGCATGGTGCCGCGCGAGTCGACCATCTTCAGGTAGAGGTCGCGACCCTCGCAGATCTTCTCCATGCTCTGGCCGATGCTGATCTTGTCGCTGGCCGACTCGATGAAGATGTCGACGCCGCATACCTGACGGGTCTTCACCTTGACGAAGTCAGGAGCGTCGCCCAGCTGCGGCAGCTTGATCGGCTTGTACTCACGGATCTTCCACTCAGACGGCTTGCGGCCGAGGTTCTTGATGATCTCGTTGGTGTAGCCGATGGTGCCGCCCTGACGCTCGTCGCCGACGACGTCGCGGGTCATGACCTTGCCGTCCTCGAGCGTGGTGATGACGGCGTTCTCCATGAGTGCGGCCTCCTCGAACATGCCGAGGTGACGAAGCATCATGACGCCCGAGAGGATCATGGCGGTGGGGTTGATGACGTCCTTGCCGGCGTACTTCGGCGCGGAGCCGTGCACGGCCTCGGCGATGAAGACGTCGTTACCGATGTTGGCCGACGGGGCGAAGCCCAGGCCACCGATGAGGGCGGACGACAGGTCGGAGAGGATGTCGCCGTTCATGTTGGTGGTCACGAGCACGCTGTACTGCTCCGGCAGCTTGACGAGCTGGTGCGCGGCGTTGTCGACAATGACGTGCCACGACTCGATGTCGTCGTACTCGGGAGCGACTTCCTCGAACACGCTCTTCAGCGTGCCCTCGGTCATCTTCATGATGTTGGCCTTCGACATGGCGACGACCGACTCACGGCCCTCGGCGCGGGCGAGCTCAAACGCCAGGCGCACGATCTTCTCGGTGCCCTTGCGGGAGATGAGCTTGAGGCCCTGCGCAACGCCCGGCGTGAGCATGTACTCGATGCCGGCGTAGAGGTCCTCGACGTTCTCACGCACGACCACCAGGTCGATGCCGCGGCCCGAGTACGGGGTCTTCACACCCGGGTACTCACGGGCGGGGCGGATGTTGCCGTACGTCTCGAACAGCTTGCGCAGCGTGACGTTGGCGCTCTTCTCGCCGTAACCGACCGGGGTGCCGAGCGGGCCCTTCATCACGACGCGGGTCTTGCGGATCGAATCGATGGTGTCCTGACGCACGCCAGATGCCTGGCCCTCAAGGAACACGCGCTCACCGGCGTGGCGCTCTTCCCACTCGATGGGGGCGCCGGTTGCCTCGATGATGCGTACGGTCGAATCCACGACCTCGGGACCGATTCCATCACCCGGGATAAGGGTGACGAGCGTCTTGCCCGACTCGGTCACGTGAAAGTTGCTCAAGATCTGCCTCTCGTCGTCTTCCTGCGGCGCCAGTGCGCCCCTCTCCTGCCCGGACGGGCGTCAAACCAGTCCGAAACCCGATGGAGAGTACCCCGCTGGCACACGGGTTGCCCGTTGATCGGTCGTACGTGAAACGCACGTCGCATCGGGGTATCGCGCCGGTACCGTGCTGGGCGTGTCAACCCTCGATCACGTGGTGTGGGGCGTGCCCTCCATCGCCCCCGTCGCCGAGCGTCTGCTCACAGCGAACGGGCTGGTGACGATTGCGGGTGGAATCCACCCCGCGTGGGGCACCCGAAACGCCATCGTGCCGCTGTCGGGGGCGTATCTGGAACTGGTGGAGGTAGCCGACCCGGACGCCCCCGTGGTGGGGTTCACCCAGGCCGTTGCGCGTGCGGCGGCCGACGGCGGGCGCCTGTGCCTGTGGTGCGTACGTACGGGCGACATTGAGGCCGACGCCGCACCGCGGGGCCTGCATGTGACGCCCGGTGAGCGCGACAACCCCGATGGGTCGATCATCACGTGGCAGGTGGCCGGCATGGCCGAGGCGTGTGCCGATCCGGCTGAGCCGTTCATCATCCAGTGGGACGACGACGCCACCATGCCGGGGTCCATCGCCGCGGATCACCCGGCGGGTGTGGCACGCATCATCGACCTCGACGTGCAGCCGGATGGCCCGAGGTCGCTTCGCATCGCATGCGCACAGGGCGAATTCACCCTGCCGTAGCGCTACTCGCTGTGTGGGAACCCCACGAGATACGCGCCGATCACCGCACCATCGGCGTCGATGATGGGCTCGTAATAGGTGTCGTGCAACACACCGAGGATGTCGGCGGGGCCGCGGTACGACTCGCCGGCACGGATCGGACCGATGACGGGGCCGGACGGGTCGAGCTCCGTGCCCACAGCGCGGTCGCCGTCGCGGACGAGCGTCGTCGTGGCGCGCGCAAAGCCATCGCCAGCGGCGACGAAGATGGTGGCCGTGCAGCCGTGACCGGTGTGCACGGACGTGACGATCTCGAAGTCGGGCTTCGGAATCGCCGTGTCGCCGAAATACAGCACGCCATCCTGCAGCGACGGCGCTCCATGTTGCTCCGCGCGATCGCGCAGTTCCGCCATGGCAGCCGTGAGGTCATCCGCGTGGTCAGCGGTCGTCATCGGGGGTTCTCCTGAATCGGTCGAATTGATTGACCCGGGGGAGCTAGCCCCCGAGCTTGCCTTTCACCAGGGCGCTGACGGCCCCGCCCTCGGCCTGGCCACCCGTGCGGGCGATGACTTCCTTGATCACGCCGCCCATGTCCTTCATGGACGACGCGCCCGTGTCGGCGATGACCGCGTCGACAATGGCCTCAAGCTGCGCCTGATCCATCTCGGCCGGCAGGTACACGGACAGGATCCCGAGCTCGGCCTCCTCCTTGGTGGCCAGGTCCTCACGCCCTGCGGCGCGGAACTGCTCGATGCTCTCCTTGTGCTGCTTGGCCATGGACCGCACCACGCGGATCTCCTCCTGCTCGGTGAGATCCTCGCGCTTCTCGATGCGCGCGTTCTTGATGTTGGAGATGACGCGGCGCACCACACCCAGGGTGTCCTTGTCGCCCGCCTTCATGGCGGTCTTCATGTCGTCGGTGAGACGCGCCTCAAGGCTCACGGGTGCCGCCTAGCCGTTCAGGCCCGCGAGGTACGCGCGGTAGGCGGGCTCGTCCATGAGGGCGTCAAGCTCGGCGGGGTCTGACACGCGCACCTTGATGAGCCAGCCCTCGCCGTACGGGTCGCCATTCACCAGTTCGGGCGTGTCGCTTACGGCGCCGTTGACCTCAACCACCTCACCGCTGGCGGGGGCGATGATGTCGGAGACGGCCTTCACCGACTCCAACTCGCCGTACGAGGAGCCTGCGGTGACGGTGTCGCCCACGGCCGGCGGGTCGTAGTAGACGACCTCACCCAGGGCGTCCTGCGCGAACCACGTGACGCCGAAGGTGGCCACGTCGCCGTCCACGCGCGCCCAGTCGTGCTCGGGGTGGTAGCGCAGGTCTCCGGGGTAGGTCTCGTCGCTCACGAGTGGTGTTCCTTCCTGGGTGATGTGTCGACCATCGGCAACGAGGTGACCTCGGCCGACTTCTGCTTGCCACGCACGTCGATGGAGAGCTTGGCCCCCACGTGCGCATGATCGGGTGAAACGTACGCGAGTGCGGCGCCCACGCCGAGGGACGGCGACAGGGTGCCGCTGGTGACGGTGCCCACCTGCTGGCCATCGGCCATTACGGCGCAGCCGCCGCGCGGGATGCCCTTCTCGGTGAGCACGATGCCCACCAGGCGATCGGGCGTGCCGTCCTCTGCCTCGCGCTGCATGCGCTCGGCACCGGGGAATCCCCCGTGCTTCAGGTCGCAGGCCCACTTGAGGCCCGCGCTGATGGGGCTGCGGTCGCGGCCCAGTTCGTTGCCGTACAGCGGGTAACCCATCTCAAGACGCAGGGTGTCGCGGGCGGCGAGGCCCGCAGGGACGGGTGCGTCAGGCACGGCCATCAGGGCATCCCAGATTGCGGGCGCGGCCTCGGCCGGGCACATGATCTCCACACCCGGCTCGCCGGTGTAGCCGGTGCGCGCCACGAGGCACGGCACCCCGGCCACAGTGGCCTCGGTGGCCTCCATGTACGGCAGCGAGAACGGCTCGGGAGACGCGATGGGCGTGAGGGCCTTGGCCCAGGTGGGGCCCTGCAGCGCGAGCATGGCCACTTCGGGCGAGCGGTTGACCACCGTCACGCCGGCAGGCGCCAGGCTGGTAACCCGTTCGACGCACGGGGCGATGTTCGATGCGTTGACCACCAGCAGGATGCGGTCGAGCAGCGCGTAGGCCAGCAGGTCGTCAATCACCCCGCCGTCGTCGTCGGGCAGCAGCGTGTACTGCGCCTGGCCGGGGCCGATGCGGGTGATGTCATTGGTGAGGATCGACTGCAGGAACTCCCGCGAACCGGGGCCCGTCACGTCGATCTGACCCATGTGCGACACGTCGAAGAGCCCGCAGGTGGACCGCACGGCAAGGTGCTCCGCGCGCACCCCCTCGTACTCCACCGGCATCTCCCACCCGGCGAAGGGCACGATCTTGGCCCCCGCCGCCACGTGGGCGTCGTACAGCGATGTCCTCTGAAGTTCAGTCACGCGAGGCAGCCTACTGGCCGCCTCGGTGGGTCTAGGAGTCCTTCAGGAACGACGGCACGTCGAGCACGTCGCCCGACACGTCGAACGAGGTGCGCTCGGTGCGACGCGGTGCGGCAGCGCGCGAGTCGCTGGCCGGGGCGCGGCCGAAGGCGGGACGGTCGCGCTCGGCGCGGGCCTTCTTGGTGGCCTCGCGGTGGCCGTCGTCGAAGCCCGTGGCGATGACCGTGACGCGCACGTTGTCGCCCAGGGTCTCGTCCACGACGGTGCCGAAGATGACGTTGCAGTCGGGGTCGGCCGACTCGCGCACGATGCTCGCGGCCTCGTCCACCTCGAACAGGCCCAGATCGGCCGTGCCCGCGATGGAGAGAATGACGCCCGTGGCGCCCTTCATGCTGGTCTCGAGCAGCGGCGACGAGATGGCCGTGCGTGCGGCGTCGGCGGCGCGGGTCTCGCCCGTTGCCAGGCCGATGCCCATGAGCGACGACCCGGCGCCCGACATGATGGTGCGCACGTCGGCGAAGTCGAGGTTGATGAGGCCCGGCACGGTGATGAGGTCGGTGATGCCCTGCACGCCCTGGCGCAGGATGTCGTCGGCCATGTTGAAGGCATCCACGATCGACGTGTTGCGGTCAACCACCTCGAGCAAGCGGTCGTTCGGGATGATGATGACCGAGTCCACCTGCTGGCGCAGCGCCTCGATGCCGTCCTCGGCGCGGCGGGAGCGCTGCTTGCCCTCGAACGAGAACGGGCGGGTGACCACGCCCACGGTGAGCGCACCCTGCTCGCGTGCGATCTGGGCGATCACCGGTGCGGCCCCGGTGCCCGTGCCGCCACCCTCGCCGGCGGTGACGAACACCATGTCGGCGCCGCGCACGGCCTCCTTGAGCTCCTCGCGGCTCTCCTCGGCGGCCTCGCGGCCCACGCGCGGCTCGGCGCCTGCGCCGAGGCCGCGGGTGATGGTGCCCCCGATGTGGATCTTGATGTCGGCGTCGCAGCCGGTGAGTGCCTGTGCGTCGGTGTTGACGGCGATGAACTCCACGCCGCGCACGCCCGCGTCGATCATGCGGTTGACGGCGTTCGAACCGCCGCCGCCGACGCCGACGACCTTGATGACAGCCAGGTAGTTACTGCTCTCCACGACGCCGGTCCTCCCGGGGCATGTACGGACTCTGGGTACTCGGGGGCACGTTTCGCCCGCGCCGACCGTACTCCTTCCCCCCAGCGGGCTCAATCCCGGGTTGAGGCCTGTGCCACCAGACCCCCTCAGTCTCAAGTACGGGTTGAGGGTTTAGGGGGTTGTGCCGGTGGTGTCGGTGGTTCCGGTGGTGTCAATGCCGCCGGTGGTGTCCACGGCCGTGGTGTCGGTGCCCGTGGTCGACGTGCCGTCGTTGGGCTGAATGGCCACCAGCGAGCTGCCGAGCATGGGCCGCGAGGGCTTCGAAAGGTCCAGATACGCGGCCATGTCGAGCGCCTTGGGGTCGGCCTGCGACAGCACCGCCACCAGCGCCTGCGCCTTCTCGGCAAGGTTGGTGGCCGAACCCAGACGCAGCAGCAGCCCGTTGTTCAACTTGCCCTCCAGGCCGCCGCCCACCGCCTTCAGGTCGCGGATGCGCCCGGCGATCTCGGGGGGCAGCCAACCGATGAAGGTGAGCGCGGCACGTGGACCGCGGCCGGTGAGCACGCCGCCCGGCGGGTAGGCCTTCACGGCGATCACGGGCAGGCCGCCGCGGTTGCCCGCCTTGCCCATCACCTGACCGGACGGCGAGAGCACGTACTTGCCCCCGCCGTCAACAGCGAGGATTGCCACGGGCTCGCCCTCGGTCACCTGCACGGTGATCGACCGGGGCCAGTCGCGCTGGATGGTGGCGTCGAGCACCCCCGGGAATCTGGTGAGTGCGATCCGCATGTCGCCGCTCGGCAGCCGCACCATCGACCCGGTCTCGGCCACCAGTTCGGCGGTCTGCTGCACCTCCGCCTTGTACTTGCCCGTGTACCCCACCACCGTGACGTTCGAGATGCCCATCAGCGGCCCGCTCACGATCCAGAGGATGAGCAGCACCAGCGCCACCGTGACCACGGTGACGTACCCACCAATGCGCAGCACCTTGTCGCGCTGTTCGGGCGACGGCATGCGCGACGAGCTCTTGGGGCGCGACGGCCTGCGCGGGCGCGATGGGCGACGGGGGCCGTCGGTGCTCACGCGATCTCCGCGAGCGGCGGGGCGCCGATGCCCCACTCGGGGTGCAGGTAACGCACCTCGGCGTGCAGAACGGGGCCGCCGGCATCGCGCACGCGGCGACGTGCCTCATCCATGAGGGCGATCACGTCAGCCGCGCGGCACCCCTCCCCCGCCTCGATGAAGTTGGCGTGCACCGGGGAGATGCGTGCACCACCGATGGCGAAGCCCTTGAGCCCGGCGGCCTCGATGAGGCGGCCCGACGAATCGCCCTCGGGGTTGGTGAACACGCTGCCGAAGGTGCGCACGCCCTGGGGCTGGGTGCCGCGGCGGTGCGAGCGGTAGCCGTCGAGGGTGGCCTTGATCTCGGCGGGGTCGCCCGGGGCCAGCCCGAACCCCACGGCCGCCACCACCTGGTTGCCCTGCACCGACGTGGTGCGGTAGCCCATGGCCAGTTCGTCGCGGCCCACCTTGCGCCGCCCGTCGGCGTCGCAGATCACGGCCCAGTCGAGCACCTGCGACAGGTCCGACGCGTAGGCGCCGGCGTTCATGGCCACCGCACCGCCGGCGGTGCCGGGG
>CANGAY010000012.1 GCA_947451735.1 Actinomycetota bacterium | reverse complement strand
GGTCGTGGCCATGGGCACGTTCCCCTGGGCGGTCGCACTCGAAGACCACCAGACGGGCACGGGCACCCTGGTCAAGTTCTGCGGCGGCACCCTCATCGCGCCCCGCTACGTCCTGACCGCCGGGCACTGCGCGCAGGAGGAGGGCATCGACAACGCCGCGGACGTGCGCACGAGTGGCCTTCAGGTGCGCTTCGCCAACATGGAGGGCCAGCCGGTCATCGCGGCGCGGCGCATGGTCACTCCGGGCAGCTACTGGGTGGGTTTGTGGGGTCGCCGCCAGCAGAGCGACATCGCGCTGGTCGAACTGGCGAGCCCGGCTCCCACCGCGCCGAAAGCCATCTCCCGGCAGGTGCCTGCAGAGGCATCACCAGTCACCGCGCTCGGCTACGGCTTCACGCCTGGCAGTAAGGCGATGTCTGACGAACTGCGGCAGGCGTGGACCGTCGCGACGAAGCCGGCCGTGTGCGGCGGGAAGGCGCCAATCGGTGCCACAGTGAAGGTGTTCCCGCACACGGAGATCTGCACGGCTGCCGGGCCATCCGACACCACCCCGCCGCTCGATGGCGCAACGTGCGGCGGCGACTCAGGCGGCCCACTGGTGGCGCAGGATCTGTCCGCGGTCATCGGCGTGGTCTCGTGGGGACGACTGAATGCCTGCCGGGTGCCCAAAGAGCAACGGACGTCGGTGTTCGCCAAGCCCGGTCCGGTGGCCGCATGGCTGAAGCACCAGACGGGGGCCAGCCTGTTCGGCGAGCCGGCGCTTGCGCTCGACCACGCGGTGCCGGTGGCCGCCTCGGTGCGTGCGGGGCGACTGGTGGGCACGGGCATTCCGGTGCAGGTGCGCGCCAATGGCACCAACTGGCGGGCCATGGTTTACGTGCAATTCGTCAGCGACGCGACGTCATTCGCCACGGTGCCCATCGCGCTCAGCCCGGCGCACCCAACGGGTGTCGCCCGCGCCCCGGCCAACTGGGGCCCACGGCCGGCAGGGCTCAACGTGCTCGACGTGGGCGCCCGCATCTGGCGTCCCGACAACCTCAACGGGGTGACGCTGCACACCGAACCTGAGGGAATTTCTCAGCGCTGACACGCCGTGCAGGCCCAGGCCCGGCGGCCGGCCATGTCCCACACGCTCACCGCGCCACCGCACGACCGGCACGCCGACTGCTTGTACACATAGGTGCGCTCACCGCGCTTCAAGCGTGACCGTGGCTTGCCGGCGTCCTCAGCCGTGACGGTGATGATGCGCCCTGCACGCACGCCGTCGCCAAGCATGGTGGTGACGGTGTCCCACAGCGCGTCGAACTCGGCGTGTGTGAGCGACCGGCCCTCGCGCTCGGGGTGGATGCGCTGCACGTGCAGCGCCTCGGCGCGGTACACATTGCCCACGCCGGCCATCACCGACTGATCCATCAGCAGCGCGCCGATGGGCCGGGTGCTCTTGTGGATGCGCTGCCACGCACGCTCGGGGTCGGCGTCGCCCCGAAGCGGGTCGGGCCCGAGGCGCGCGAGCAGGCGCGCCTCGTCATCGGCATCCATCAGCTCGCAGGCGGTGGGGCCGCGCAGGTCGACCGTGGCGTCGCCCGCCTGCATGCGAAGGCGCAGCGCGCCCCGCGGCTCCGGGGGGTCGGCCGTGTACACGTTGAACCGCCCGAACAGGCCCAGGTGCACGTGCAGCAGCAGGTCGTCATCGAAGCGGTAGAAGAGGTGCTTGCCGTGGGCATCCACCTGCAGCAGCCGGTGGCCGTCGAGCACGTCCGCGCCCTCGGCGAAGCGCCCCTGGGGCGACTCGGTGTGCACCTGCTGCCCCGCCAGCAGCTCGGTGTGACGCCGCGCGGCGCGGTGAATGGTGTGCCCCTCAGGCACCTCAGCCCCTGTGCGTTGATGATCGACGGCATTCCACGGCGGGCCGAGGATATTCCCGGGGCGAGCGGTGCACGGCCGTGATCCGTCGTCCTCACCGTGGGCCCGACGAGGCGCGGTGGGCTACTTGGTGGCCACGATGCAGCGCGCGACACCGGGTACACGCACGGCGCCGCTGCCATCGAAGGCCTGAAGGCCGGCGATGGTGCGTGCGCGTACGCGCTGCCGGGCGGCCTCGTCCATGCCGGCCAGCGCCACGGCCGCCGGCGACACGTGCTCGCCCATCATCTGCCAGTACTGCTCGGGAGACGGCGCCACCAACTGCACCCCGACATCCCACTCGGAGATGTCGCCAAGGGCCGCCTGGTGGAAGAGCGCGCCAACCGATCCGGGCTCGGCGAAGCGGAAGATGCCGGGTGCGTCGGGTGCGGGCGGTGGGGTCGGCACCTCGGCGCTGATGGCGTCCATGATCACGGTGATCCATGGGTTCTCGTCAGGCCGCGTCCACACCGCCGCGCACAGGCGGCCGCCCGGCGAAATCACGCGCCGCAGTTCGGCAGTGGCCCTGGCCGGATCGGGGAAGAACATGTAGCCGAAGCGCACCGAGATGGTGTCGAACGAATCGTCATCGAACGGCAGGGCATCGGCGCTGCAGACGACCGCCTCGACGTTGGTGAGGCCATCGACCTGTGCCCGCTGGGTGGCGATGTCGAGCATCTCGGGCACCAGGTCGGTGAGCACCACCTGACTCCCCGGCCAGCGGCGGGCGAACGTGAGTCCGGGCTCACCGGTGCCCGAGGCGATGTCGAGATGCCGGGTGCCGTCGCCCCCGCCCATCTGCTCGATCATCGACTCGGCGACCGGGCCGAGTTGCTGCATGATGGCCAGCTCCCACTTGCGCCACCCGGACGACAGCTGCGTCCACGCGGCGCGTTGCGACTCCCGGATCTGGTCGTCAGTGGCCACCAGCAACGACGGTATCGGGGCCCGGGCGGCGGCGATGCCCAGGCGGCACCGATTCGCGAGGTTCTCGCACTCTGGCTACCCCTCGGGCCGGTCCCCCATCAGGTGCCGCGCGACGCTCGAGTCGGTGGTGGACGCGATCATGTCCCACCAGGCGAGGTCGTCACGATCACCCCGCAGCAGCACGACATCTTCCGGGGGACCATCGGGCGAGTACGTGGTGACCTCGAAGGTGCCGGTGGCAGGCGTGAACGCGGCGTAGTTCACCGACATCTGGCGGGGGTCGGCCCGGAAGTAGTCGATGGCGATCTCGCGGGTCTGCTTGGCGTTGGTGGCGGGAGCCCTGAACTTCATGAGCAGCGCGTTCTCGAATCGCGGCGCCTCGCGACGATCGGGAAGCGAACCGGTCACGCGCTTCATATCCGGCGGAAGCGACGCCCGCAGGCGCTCGATGAGGGCCTGACCCCCGTCATCGTGGCGGGCGCGAACCTGGATCAAGATGCTCATGTCGCTCATGCCGGTGAGGGTACGTGCCTGCCACTCCTCGCACACCCTCGACTTGTCAGCGGTGACGTCTCAGGTGTTCGACCTCGTTCGGCAGATCTGGCGGCACCACAGCTAGCCCGTCACCGCCGTGCGCTTGGCAGCCCTTACCCGCACATGCTTCACCGACTGGGCGATCACCGTTGCTCCGGCCTTCGCCTGGGTGGTGAGTGTCCACGTGCCGGCGCCAAGGCGGGCCTTGCACGTGTAGGTGCGCGTTGTGCCCTTGGTGGTGATCTTGCAGGTGGTGGTGATGCGCGCGGTGGCGTGTGCGCCAAAGGCCATCTGGGCCATCTGCGAGTTGCCACCGGTTGCGATCTGCACCACGCGTGTTGCGCCGTCGGGCACCACGCCCGTGGTGGTCACCGTGCCTCGCTGCTGGGAAGGCGGGGCCGTTCGAAGCACAGCCGGAGTGCTCGACTGCCCCTGCGTTGAGGGCTTGCTGGTTGTTCCATCTGCTGGGGTCGCAGGAGTCGATGGCGACGAGGGCGCAGTGGGCACCACCGCATTTGACGCCGCAGACGGATCAGAGGTGCCTGTCGCATTGGTCCCGGTGGCGGTGAAGGTGTAGCTGGTGCCGTTGGTGAGGCCGGACACCGTGCAGCTGGTTGAAGGAGCAGTGACCGTGCAGGTGCCGGCCCCTGTGCTCGCGCGAACGGCGTAGGAGGTGACCGATCCCCCCGAAACCGGCGTGATGCTCACGGTGGCCGATCCGTCACCGGCAGTTGCAACAGGAGCCTCTGGCGGCGTGGGGGTGGCAAGGAACTTCTGCGTGAAAGCGGAGTCGCTGTTACCACTATTTGCCGAGGTGCGCAGTGTGCCATCGCCGAAGTTGACTTGGGAGCCCAGGAAGTATCCGCTCACAACAGCGCTGCCATCAGGGAGCGCGCTGACGCCATTGGCCTGTGTGTAACTGCTTCCGGTGGCGGTTGGGGTACGAACCCAGCGCACCGATCCATCTGCCGAAAGACCCTCGGTGAAGCTGGAGTCGCTGTTGCCACTGTTTGCCGAGGTGCGCGGTGTGCCGTCGCCGAAGTCGACTTGGGAGCCCTGGAAGTATCCGCTCACCACAGACGTGCCGTCAGGCAGTGCGCTGACGCCGTAGGCCACTGCTTCACTGCCTCCGGGGGCGGTTGAGGTACGCACCCAGCGCACCGATCCATCTGCCGACAGGCCCTCAGTGAAGGCGGAGTAGCTGTTACCACTATTTGCCGAGGTGCGCGGTGTGCCGTCGCCGAAGTCGACTTGGGATCCAGAGAAGTATCCGCTCACAACAGCGCTGCCATCAGGGAGTGCGCTGACGCCGTAGGCCTGTGTGTAACTGCTTCCGGTGGCCGTTGATGTACGCACCCATGAAGTAGTGGGTGCAGTTGCCGCAGATGCGACAGCGGCCGTGCCTGAAAGAGCGATCAGGGCAAGGAGGGCGTTTCGCATATGCGACCTGGGGATACGGGTTCGGGGACGCTGGTGCATGCGGAGGGCCTCGTCTGTGTGCCCAGTTGACAGGTGGTGTGACGCGTTCAACGGGGGTGATCGCACTTGGTGATGTCGCCGACTCTACAAACCCGGCTGGCGAGATCGCCCGTGGCATTTGCAAGCGTCGAGGGGGACTGAGCGAATTCAGGGCCAAACGAGGGAGGGGCCCAGAAGGGCCCCTCCCTGAAACGCTTTCCGCACAACGTGGCTGATCAGCTGCAGCCCGAGGTGCTCCCGCAGTTCATGCACTTGTAGCAAGAGCCCGACCGCACCATGGTCCAGCCGCAGGAGCCGCAGATCGCGCCGTCCTGGTCGAGCTGCACCGAGAGGCCGGCGCTCTTGGCGAGGCCGACATCCATGCTGGTCTGGTTCTTGGGCTTGGTCTGCTCAACCGGAGCGGCCGGGGCGGTCTCAACCACCGCGGCACCCTCTGCGTTGCCCTCGATCTCGATGGCCTCCTGGCCCGCGGGCACCTGGCCCTCGAGCTCGGCGCGCATCTGCTCGGTGATGATGCCCACCGAGCGCTTCTCGTCCTCGGTGAGGAACTTGGCCGAGAGCCAGCGCACCAGGTAGTCCACAATCGACTTGGCGCTGGGGATCTCCGGGTTGCCGGTAAAGCCCGACGGGTCGAAGCGCATGTGGCTGAGCTTGTTGGCCAGCGTGCTGAGCGGCACCCCGTACTGCAGGGCCAGCGACATGCAGATGGCCAGGGAGTCCATGAGTCCGGAGACCGTGGAGCCCTGCTTGGCCATCTTCATGAACACCTCGCCCGGGCTGCCGTCCTCGTACATGCCCACGGTGATGTACCCGTCGTGGTCGAGGATGCGGAAGTGGTGCGTGATGGCCTGACGCTCATCCGGCAGGCGGCGGCGAAGCAGCTTGGCCGGTGCGGCGGCGGCGTCGGTGGCGGCCTTCATGTCGGCCGGGCTCTCCTTGCCGGTCGACAGCGGCTGCGTGCGCTTGGAGCCGTCACGGTAGATGGCGAGCGCCTTGACGCCCTCCTTCCATGCCAACACGTAGGCGGACGCGATGTCCTCCGGCGTTGCGTCGTTGGGCATGTTGACGGTCTTGCTGATGGCGCCCGAGATGAAGGGCTGCACTGCGCCCATCATCTTGATGTGGCCGCGGTAGTGAATGCTGCGCTCACCGTTGGCCGGCGTGAAGGCGCAGTCGAACACCGCGAGGTGCTCGTCCTTCAGGCCCGGGGCACCCTCGATGGTCTCGTTCTCGTCGATGAAGGCCACGATCTGCTTGATGGCCTCCTCGTGGTAGCCCAGCTTCTGCAGGGCCTCGGGAACGGTGTTGTTGACCATCTTGATGACACCGCCACCCACAAGGCGCTTGTACTTGACCAGCGCGATGTCGGGCTCAACGCCCGTGGTGTCGCAGTCCATCATGAAGCCGATGGTGCCCGTGGGCGCCAGCACCGATGCCTGCGAGTTGCGGTAACCGAAGATCTCACCGCGGTCGACGGCGACGTCCCAGCTCTCGCGGGCGGCGTTGAGGAGTGCCTCGTCGCGCACACGGCCGTCGGGGATGTCCTGCGCCGCGCGGCGGTGGCTGCGGATGACGCCGTTCATCGCCTTGGCGTTGGGCTCGTAGCCCTCGAACGCGCCCATGCGCTCTGCCAGGCGGGTGCTCATTGCGTAGGCACGGCCGGTCATGAGTGCGGTGATGGCGGCGGCGTACTCGCGGCCGTCCTCGCTGTCGTACGGCAGGCCGTGGCTCATGAGCAGTGCGCCGAGGTTGGCGTAGCCCAGGCCCAGCTGGCGGTACTTGCGGGCGTTCTCACCGATCTTCTCGGTGGGGTAGCCGGAGCGGGCCACGATGATGTCCATGGCCGTGATCACGACGTCGACTGCCTGCTCGAAGTCGTCCACCTTGAAGGTGCCGTTCTCGTCCACGAACTTCATGAGGTTGAACGAGGCCAGGTTGCAGGCGGAGTCGTCGAGGTGCATGTACTCCGAGCACGGGTTGGAGCCGTTGATGCGACCCGACACCGGGCACGTGTGCCAGCGGTTGATGGTGCTGTCGAACTGCATGCCGGGGTCACCGCACACCCATGCGGCCTCGGCGATCTCCTTCATCAGCTCGCGGGCCTTGACCGTCTCGACGACCTCACCGGTGGTGACGGCCGTGGTGTGCCAGTCGCCGCCGGCCTCGTAGGCGTACATGAATTCGTCGCTCATGCGCACGGAGTTGTTGGCGTTCTGGAACTGGATGCTGTTCCAGGCCTCGCCGTTCAGCCCCATGTCGTAGCCCATCTCGCCGAGCGCCCAGGCCTTCTTCTCCTCGGTCGCCTTGCAGCCCACGAACTCACGGATGTCGGGGTGGTCGACGTTGAGGATGACCATCTTGGCGGCGCGGCGGGTGGTGCCACCGCTCTTGATGGCGCCGGCGCAGGAGTCGGCACCGCGCATGAACGAGACGGGGCCCGAGGCCTCGCCGCCGCCCGACATGCGCTCCTTCGACGAGCGGATGGCCGACAGGTTGATACCCGAGCCGGACCCGCCCTTGAAGATGATGCCCTCCTTGCCGATCCAGTCGAGGATCGACTGCATGGTGTCTTCCACCGAGAGGATGAAGCAGGCGGAGCACTGGGGGTTCTCGCGCATCCCGACGTTGAACCACACCGGCGAGTTGAAGGCGGCCTTCTGGTTGACGAGCAGGTGCGACAGCTCGTACTCGAAGATGCTCGCCTCGTCCTCGTTGGCGAAGTAGCCCTCCTCAAGACCCCAGGCCTTGATGGTGAGCACCACGCGGTCGATGAGCTGCTTCACCGAGTACTCGCGCTCGGGAGAACCCATGGCGCCGCGGAAGTACTTGGAGGCGACGACGTTGGTGGCCAGCTGCGACCAGTCGGCGGGAACCTCGATGTTGTCCTGCTCGAACACCGACGTGCCGTCACCGGACGAGATGCCGGCGCTGCGGCGCTCCCACTCCAGGAGGTCGTAAGGGTGCTTGCCCTTCTTCGTGAAGTGACGCTTCAGGCCAAGCGCCTGGCGCTTCGTTGATGCGGACCTCTTGCTCGACGCGCCTGCGCCGACGACCTCAGTCGCCATCTCGTGCCTCCTCGGCTCCGGTGCTGCTGTTCTCGTTCTCGTTCTCGGTGGTCACTGCGTCTTCAATGCCAAGCCCGCCCGCCAGGGCGCGGAGCCGACGCCGCGCGGGGCGGGCTGCCGGACTGGGCTCGGTAAGGAGTTCGAACATGTGGTCGTCCAGCGGACGCTGGCCCCGGGGGAGCGGGGGCTCGCGCTCGAGCCTGTGCAGCTCGTCCGCGAACTCGTCGGTGTCCTCAAACTGCCGGTACACGGATGCGAATCGCACATAGGCGACCGTGTCGACATCCTTGAGCCGGCGAAGGGCGAGCTCGCCAATGGCATTGCTCGACACCTCCTGCTTCAAGCGGTTCCTCAGGCTCACCTCGATGTCGCGCACGGCGGTCTCGAGGTGGGCGGTGGGGACGGAACGCTTGTGGCACGCACGCTGCAATCCGGAGAGAAGCTTCTCGCGATCGAACGACTCACGGTCGCCATTGCTCTTGATCACGATGAGCGGCATCTCCTCCACCCGCTCGTACGTGGTGAAACGCCTGCCACATGTCTGGCACTCACGCCTGCGCCTGATGGCGTCCTTGGTGTCAGGAACACGAGATTCCATGACACGGTGCTCTGATCCCTCACAGAATGGGCAGATCACAGGGCAACCACTAGGTATGGGGTGAGCGACATGGGGCGGCACACTACATCCGGTGTATCAGGCCCGCAAGTTCATTTTGTTGCGAAGTGCCCGCTCGGAGCGATAATCGGCCATTGCACGTGTTTTCCGTGCGCTCCGGCGTGCACGACCCTGCCCATTTCATGCGATGTGACCGGCAGTCGGGCAGCTCAGAGCGCCCGTTGTAACAGCGTGCGCTAGCCCAGGAACTGCAGGCGCGAGATGGGCCAGTAGATGAGCTCCGCCTGCCCGATCACGTTGTCCTGCGGGGTGAACGCCGCGCCGCGCTCCACCCACACGTGCGCGTCGCACGATCCGGGGCGGTTATCGCCCAGCACGAGGATGTTGCCGTCAGGCACCGCGGGGAACGTCTTCTCGTAGTCGGGCGTGAGGGCGTCGGGCACGATGAACGGCGTGGCCACGGTGTCGCCGGCCTTCTTCACGAAGGTCACGTACGTGGTGTCGCCCTCCTGCAGCTGACGCTCGGTGACGCCGTCGGGGCCGAAGGAGTTGGGCGTGGCGGTGCGCTGCACGGCGGCGGCGCCACCCGGGCGAAGTTCGGGGTACGGGCTCGATGCCGACACCTTCACCTTGCGCACGCTCACCTCGTCGCCGGGCAGGCCGATGACCCGCTTGACGAATGGCACGTCGCCGGGCTCGCTGCAGGCGGCGCGGGCGCCCTTGGTGGGGTCGAACACCACGATGTCGCCGCGCGAGATGTCGCGCAGCTTGTAGATGACCCGGTTGGCGATGACGCGGTCGGGTGCCCGGTCGCCAGTGGAGTTGGCGCCCTGGATGGCCGGGAACATCGAGTTGGTGGGAATCTCGTAGGGCTTGGCCAGCGACGCCTGGATGACGAACGCCAGGGTGATGGCCACCACGACGGGAAGGATCAGGTCCTTCACCAGCTTGCGCATGTGGCTATTCCCCTCGCCGGCCGAAGATGAGCCAGGCGACCGCGCCGATGATGGCGAGGCCGGCCAGCACGATGATGATCCACACGGCCGTGGGCAGGCCGGAGTCGTCCTGCACGGCCACCGTGGAGGCGCTGCTGGCGTTGGCGCACGCGGCGCCCGGGCGGCGCAGGTTGGTGAGCTCGGCCTGGCGGATCACGTCCACCGCCGCACCGTACTGCTGCTGGTCGGGGCGGATGAGCTTGAGCGCATCCTCGTACTGGGCCATGGTGTAGCAGCCGTCAATCTGGCCGTTGTCCTCGTAGTCGGCCAGCACCGCGCGGCCGCTCACCTCGCTGGCCTGCTGCCCACCGGTGGCCGCCACCGCGGTGGTGCCCGCCGTCTTGCCGGCGC
>CANGAY010000011.1 GCA_947451735.1 Actinomycetota bacterium | reverse complement strand
GGCCTGCGGCTGCGCCGGCGCGGCGTCCACGGCCGGCAGCGGCGGAAGGCCCGCACCAGCGGCGGATCGGGGGCTGAGCGGCGGAAGTCCGCCGGTCGGGTTCTCGTCACTCACGGGCAGCACCGTACGACGCGTATGTGAAGGACTCGGTAAGGCACTTTAAGAGTGACCGAAGAACCGCGGTTCCGGCGGACCATG
The DNA here is from genome assembly GCA_947451735.1 of Actinomycetota bacterium. GTDB lineage: Bacteria > Actinomycetota > Thermoleophilia > Miltoncostaeales > Miltoncostaeaceae > SYFI01. Next base: position 9,696 of record CANGAY010000011.1, on the reverse strand, counting down.
CGCGTCGGCATGCGATCCGACATGCGCGCGCCATCCGATGGCGAGGCCCACGACCACGAGCGTCACGCCGGCCACCGTCCACGCATTGATCGCCGCCTCACCCCAGGCGAGGGCCGCACCCACGGCAACGACCGGGGCGAGCACCTCGAAGGCCGCGACCCGGGTGGCGCCGAGCAGCGGCACGGCCCACGTCGCAACCACGATGGGGATGAGCGCGCCGGCGATGGACACGTAGAGCGCGCCGCCCATGAGTTCCTCGCGCTCGAACACGATCTCACCCGGCACGATCCCCTGCGAGATGCACAACACCAGCGCGGCCACCATGGCGCTGGCGAACACCAGCAGCGAGACGGGGCCCGCCGACGAGTGCGGGCGGCAGACGGCCAGGGCAAGCAGCGCAATCGCGGTGCACGCCGACGACGCGGCGGCCAGCCAGACGCCCGGTGCGGTGATGCCGCCGAGCCAGGTCTGCCCCGGTGTGAGGCAGTAGAAGCCGGCGAGCACTGCCAACAGCCCCACGGTCAGCAGCAGCGAGGGCCGCACCTCGCGGCGCGCCACGCCGACGATGAGCAGCAGGATGGGGGCAATACTCGCGAGCACCACGGCCTCGATCACGGGGATCGACGTGAGGGCGAGCAGGAAGAGTTCCTCCGCTCCGAACACCGCGAGGCCCGCGACCACCGCCGGAATCCACAGGCGGCCCCGGGCGCGCCGCAGGGTGCGTACGTGCCCACGCAGGCCCGTTCCGGCCAGGGCCCCGATCACCACGATCAACGCGATGGTCATCGACAGCAACGTGATCTGAGCCTTCTTGGCCACCAGGATGAGCTCGGGCGACACGACCGCCTCACTGATGCCCAGCGACACAGCACCACCCACCAGCAGGCCCAGGGCGAGCGAGCGCGACGGAGTGTCGGGTGCCGACCCGGGCTCGCCCGACCCGATGGCCCCGATGGCCTGAAGGCCGATGCCGATGAGGATGACGGCGGTCTGATACGTGAGTGACCGCGTCAGCACGGTGTCGCCGCCGAAGGGCCCGCCGCCTTCGACCACCGTCCACGATGCGAACCCGAAGAAGATGAGCGATGCCAGGGCTGCGCCCCGCGGCCCGCCCCTGCCGGCCAGCAGTGCGGTGGTGAGGATGAGGGGCAACAGGGCCACGCCTGATCCGGCCACAAAGGCCATCCACGCGAACAGGGCGGTGACGGTGGCCAGCGCGCCGACCTCGATGATGCGCTGCCGGGCGAGGGGGTGGCGAAGCCGCAGCGTGAGCACGGTGATGGCGCCACCCACGATGATGAACCCGGTGACGGTGGACAGCAGCCAGAGCGCCACCAGACCCCCGGTGGACCCCGGGTCGCGCGGACCCAGCGTGAGCAGCGCCGTGATACCCAGCACCCCGAAGGGAACGGCCCCCACCAGGCATCCCAGCGCGAAGCGGGCCACGTCGCTGAGCCTTCCGAGCCGGGGGTCGGCACCCAGGCCCCGGATGGCCCACGCGGCCACCATGATGGCCAGCACGTTGGCGGCGATCACGGGAGTGGTCGCAGCGCCGAGCGCTCCGTACGCGGGGGCCGCGGCCACACCGCCCAGCGCGATGGCCGGCCACAGGCGGATGCCCCACAGGAGCAGCCCCGCAAGCCCGATGCCGCCCGGCAGCCAGATGCCGGCGATGCCGCTGCCCTGACTGTTGGTGAGGGCCGACAGCGCGTCGGCGCCACCAAATGCGATGGCCAGGATGAGCCCGCGCATCAGGTCACCGCGGCGCACGAGCTAGCCCCCCGACGAGGTGCGCTTGGTGCGCTCGGCCGACGCGATGCGGTCGGCCAGTTCATCTGCCAGCACCGCGCGGGCGCTGGCGCGCTCGGCCTCGATGCGCAGGCGGGCCAGCGACATCTGCTCGTCGTCGGTGAGGTCGCGGTCGCGCTCGGCGGCCTCCAGCCTGGCGATGGCCACGGCGATCTCGCGCACCTGCCCCCAACGCCGGTCGGCGACCGCGTCGGCTCCTTCGGGCGTGGGCGCGGGGTCGGGCTCGGTCATTCGGCGGAGGGTGCCTCGGGTGCCGAGGCGCTGGCCGCCTTGCGACGACGGCGGCGGCGGCGCTTGCGCGACGGCGCGCTGGTGCCATCGCCTGCGGCGGGCGCTGCGCCGTCGGCCTGCGGAGCGGGTGCCGAGGCACCATCGGAGGTGGCCCCATCGTCGCCGGTCGGCGGCGGCGTGCTGCCGTTGGCCACGTCGGCGGTGCTCATCTTGCGGCGGCGGCGCCTGCGCTTGCGCGACGCGGCGCCGTCCTCACCGCTGCCGCCCTTGCCCGACTCGCCGATCCCCACGTCCTCGGCGGCGGGCAGGCGCGGACATTTGGGGCGCAGTTGGTTCCAGGCGCGACGGCTCTGCAGGGCACGGGCATTGCGGGTGCCCACGGCGGCGCGCAGCGCGCGGCGGCCGTCCGGGGTGCTCCAGTCCAGGGCGTCCAGGGCGCCGCGCAACGCGGCCCAGCCGCCGCACGCACCCGCCGCGCGGCTGGCGATGCGGATGTCCTCGCTCTTCTGCGGCACGTCGCCGGGGCCGAGCGCCAGCACAAGACGACCGGCCACACCGGGCTTGAGCGGCTGCTCACCCTCGGGCGGCGCGATCGGGTCGGGCGCGGGTGCACCCACGGCGCGCAGCCACAGGCCGATGAGACCCAGGTCGCCGCCGTTCTCGATGAGGTGCTGCGATTCCCACTTGGCAATGCGGTGCAGTTCCTGGTTGCGCCCCGGGCGGCTCACGTCGGCAAGGCCCCGCGACACCTCCCACGCCCACGCGGGCGCCCACGACGACGCGGAGTCGAGCGCCGACCAGCGGCGGCGGCGCTCCGCAGAGCGTCCCTGCTGCTCGAGCGACGCCACGTTGTCCCACTTGCCCGCCTGATCGGCGTGGAACCACAGGGCGCGGATGCGCTCGCGTGCGGTCATGCGCAGGCGGTCGAGCACGGCACGCGGGGCGTCGGTGGGCAGCGCCTGCCGCAGTTCGGGGTGCACCAGAAGCGCCGTGGCCCACGCGCGCCACAGCGGCTGCTCGTCACCGTTCTGCGCCTTGCGCGCCACCACGCCCGAGAGCGCCCACCAGGCGTGGGCACCGCGCGGGTCGAAGCCGGCGGTCACCTTCTCGGCCACCTCGGCCCAGCCGGTGTCCTCGGCCGCGGCCTGCACCCACTCCTCCATCACGCCCACCGGGATGTCGCCGGGGTCGGCGTCGCGCCACCCGCCGTCGGCGAAGCCCTTCACCAGTGCGCTCGCACTGGCGCGCGGGTTCACCAGACTGGCGCGACCACCCTCCTGCTCGGCCAGCACGGCCGCGGCCTGCGCCAGCTTGCCGCGCTCGCCCCCCTCGGGCGGACCGGCCACGCGGCCGAGCGGCTTGTACCAGCCCTCGCCGAAGAGGTCGTGCGAGGTCTGCACGCCCATGGGATCGCCGGCCGGCAGGAACTCCACCGACACGGCCTCCTTCTCGGGGGCCGGACGCATGACGCGGCCGAGGCGCTGCACGAACACGCGCTCACTCGTGGTGGGGGCAAGGTGCATGACCACCGCGGCGCGGGTCTCATCCCAGCCCTCGGTGAGCAGGTCGGCGTTGCACAGCACGTCGATCTGCCCCTCACCGAACTGCGTAAGCACCTTCTGCAATTCCTTCGCCGGGGTCTGCCCCGACACCGCCGCGGCCTTCACGCCGCGCTCGAGCATCTCGTCGGCCAGCGCGTGCGCTTGGGCCACGGTTGCCGTGTACGCAACGCCGGCCAGGCCGAGCGGCATGAAGTGGTCGGCCCACACGTCGGCACAGGCGCGGTGCCACAGCGCGCGGTCGAGGGCGCGGCCGAGGCTGGCCTGATCGAAGTCGCCGCGCACGCGGGTGACGTCGCTCAGGTCAACATCGCGCTCGACGCGCAGCGAGCGGAGCGGGCACAGGATGCCGCGGTCAATCGCCGCCTGGCGATCGAGGGTGGTGGCGACGGGGCCGAAGACCTGCTCCACATGGCCGGTGGTGGTGGCCGGCGTGGCGGTGAAGCCCACCACGATGGCGTCCACCGCGTTGTCGATCATCTTGCGGGTCTGCTGGCCCAGCGTGGTGTGGGCCTCGTCGCAGATGAGCAGGGTCACGTCGGCCCAGTTGGCCTCGTCCACGTGACGAAGGGCCGCCTGATACGTGCAGATGGTCACACCGGGCTTGCCGATATCGGTGACGCCGTCGGCGCTGAAGGTGACATCGGGGAAGAACGTGCTGAGGGCCTTGACGGTCTGCTCGGCCAGGTTGCGGCGGGGCACGAGGATGACGGCCGATCCGTCGAGCGCTGCGGCCAGGGCGCAGAAGGTGATGGTCTTGCCGCTGCCGGTGGGGGCGTCGATCCATGTGCGTGACGCGCCTGCGCGCAACCGGACGGCGAGTTCGTCGAGGGCCTCGATCTGATGCTCGCGCAGCACGACCCCGGGCCACCACGTGGCCGGGTCGGCCAGCGCAGCCTCGAGTCGCTCGGCGGGTGCGAGGACCTCGGTCGTCTCTGTGGGCGCACTCATGCCATCTCGCACCTCTCAGCCCGGGGGCACATGCCAACACGGGCGCCGGTTCCAAGGGGGAACCGATGCGGACAAGGAGACCAGAGGCGGTCGGCGCGGGAACATGCTGCTGGCGCCGGACGGCCCGTTGGCCTGCGGGCACCATAGCATCAGGCCGCGGCGTCACAGGGGCGCGTGGGGTAGAGTCGCCCGCGGTCATGGCTGGAAACGACTCATCACGCGGCGGTACGAACGCCTGGGCACGTCCCGTGCTCCTGGCCGTTTCGTGCATCGTCATCGGCTTCGTCATCGGGTGGTTCGCCCGCGGCGACGGTGGCGGCGTCACGCTGCCGCCGGTGGGCACGGCCGTCGAGACCACCGCCACGGTGCCCGCCGCCAGCACGGTGGCAGCCGACACCACGGGCACCACGGCCACGGTTGCCACCACGGGCACCGACACCACGGGAACCACCGGTACCACCGGGGCCACCGTGTCGGGCGCACCCGCGCGTGACCAGATCAAGCTAGTGGTGCTCAACGGCACGGAGACCGCCGGACTGGCCGCCAAGACGCAGGCCCAGGCCGAGGCCATCGGCTACGTGAACGTGGGCAAGGGCAACGCCGCGGTGCAGCCCACCACCATCGCCTACTACCGCACCGGCGAGGACGCCGCCGCCAAGCAGGTGGCCGCGGATCTGGGTGCGCAGTCCGAGCAGCCGCTCGTCGCCGGCAGCACCATCGAGTCGGCCGCCGTCACGGTGGAGCCCGACGTCGACGTGGTGCTCGTCCTCGGGGGATGACCCCGGTGGGGAGCGGGCCCGGCCTCCGGCTGGGCGTGAGGCTGCCCCAGTACGCGTCGTCATGGGCGGGGCTGCGTGACGCCGCGGTGCGCGCCGAGTCGCTGGGCTTCGACCACGCCTGGCTGAACGACCACCTGTGGACCCCGGGTCGCCTGCACGGCGACGCCACCATCGACGCCTTCACCGGACTCGCCGCCATCGCGGCGGTCACCCGTCGCATCGGCCTCGGCACCGCCGTGCTCTCGGCCGCGTACCGCCCGCCGGCGCTCGGCGCGAAAATGGCATCGGTGCTCGACCACATCTCGGCCGGACGCCTGATCGTGGGCCTCGGCACCGGGTCGGACAAGGGCGAGCACGACGCCTACGGCTACCCGTTCGTGGAGCCCAAGGAGCGCACGGCCGGGCTGCTTGAGGCCCTCGACGTGATGCGGGCCATGTTCGCCAACCCCGAAGGCGCCACCGTGGACGGCGTGCTGGCCGATGCCCCGTGCGCCCCCGGCCCCACGCATGCCCCCATCCTCATCGCGGCCCATCGTCCCCGCCTGCTGCGGCTGGCGGGCGAGCGGGCCGACGGCATCTTCGCCGCGTTCCTCACCCCCGACGACCTGGCCGGCCGCGTGGCCATCGCCCGCGAGGCGCGCGAGGCGGCGGGCATCGAGGCGCCCCTGCGCGTTGCCACCTACCTCTATGCGCTCCCCATGCGCGACCGCGACGAGGCCCTGGCGTGGGTGACCCCCGAGGCCACGGCGCTCGACACCGACCCGGCCGCGCACCTGCGCTGGCTTGAGCGCAAGGGCCTGGTGGGCACCCCCGAGCAGATCGCCGAGCGCCTGCGGGCATTCGCCGACGCGGGTGCCACGGACGCCATCTTGGTGATGCCGAACCGCGTGCCGATGGAGGCCCTGGACGCCCTGGCCGAGGTGATGTCCGCCACCACCGGGGACAGACCCTCCCCGGTGCCAGGCACCGTGTCGGAAGTGTGTCGTGAGGCCAATCTCTGCGATCTGCTCGTCGAGCGGCATCGTCGGGCGGGTCATGGGGCCGACCCCGCCGTCACCGACGAGGACGGCACCTGGACCTTCGACGACCTCTCGCTGGCAGTGGGCCGGGCTGCGGGGGCGCTTCGCGGTGCCGGCCTCAGGCCCGGCGAGCGCGTGGTGGTGGTGACGCGCGATGGACGCCCGTGGATGCAGGCGGTGCTGGGCACGGCGGCGGCGGGCGGCGTGGCCGTGCCGCTCGACCCGGGGTCCGACCCCGCGGTGCTGGCCGACATCCTGGACGACGCCGCGCCGGCCATCGTGGTGAGCGAGGACCCCGTGCCGCCGGGCGACTGGCGCGTGCTCTCGCCCGTCCAGCTCGACGCCGCCGAACCCCTGCCGGTGGCCGCGGTGCACCCCGAGGACCCCGCGTACATCGTGTACTCGTCGGGATCGACGGGCAGGCCCAAGGGCGCCGTGCACGCACACCGCGACATGCGGGCATCGGTGGAGGGCTACTCAGCCCACATTCTGGGGCTCGGCCCCGGCGACACCTGCCACTCCGTGGCGCGCGGGTTCACCTCGCTGGGGTTCGGCAACGGCTTCTTCCGCCCGCTGGGGCGCGGGGCGCACGTCATCCACACCCGCGTGAAGCCGAACGTGCGCACCGTGGTGCACGCGTGCCGCGATTACGGGGTGACCGTGCTGACGGGCGTGCCCACGTTCTGGTCGCAGCTGGCCGAGTTCATCGCCCGGCACCCCGACGAGGCCCCCGCCCTCTCGTCGGTGCGGCTGGGTGTGTCGTCGGGCGATTCGCTGCCCGCCACCGTGCTGCGCCGCCTGCGCGAGGTGCTGCCGGGGCTCGACGTGGTGGAGGGCCTCGGCTGTTCGGAGTGCTCGAACATCGTGCTGTCCACCCGCCCGGGTGACGACCTGCCGGGGCGCCTCGGGCGCCCGGTGGAGGGTGCCGAGGTGTCGCTTCGCGACGACGACGGGAACGAGGTGGAGCCCGGCACCCCGGGGCGGCTGTGGATCAGGAGCGAGAGCAACACGTCGGGCTACCACCGCCGCAGCGCGATCACGCGCGACCTGGTGCACGGCGAGTGGATCCGCATGGGCGACATGCTCGTGGTGGAGGACGGCATCTACCGCCACGTGGGGCGGGCCGACGACCTGTTCAAGGTCGACGCCAAGTGGGTGAGCCCCGTCGCGGTTGAGAACGTGGTGCTGGGTCACGACGCGATTGCCGAGGTGGCAGTGATCGGCCGGCCGGATGAGCGCGGGCTGATGCGCCCCGTGGCCGTCGCAGTGCCCGTGGATGGCGCCGACACGGACGCCGCCGCCAGGGAGATCCACGCCGCGGTGGCCCACGAGCTGGGGCCGCACTCCGCGCCCACGCTGGAGTGGCGCGACGAACTGCCACGCCTGCCATCGGGCAAGGTCGCCCGGCGGCTGCTCAAGGAGCCGCCGGGCGCCTGACCCCTGGGTGTGACCTAGCCGGTGACCGGCACCACGGGCTTCCTGCGGGCCGGAACCGTCACCTTCACCTTGGCCTGTGCCGCGGCCGTCACGCCGGTTGCCGTGAGCGACGTGGTGAGGTCTGCCGTGCGGGCCGTCGCGCTGAGTGCGCGCAGCGTGACCGTCCGCCTGACGCTGACGCCCCCGGCGATGGTCGCATCGGTCCACGAGAGCCCGGTCCCGGTGCGGGTTCCTCCGGCGCCATTGACCACGCGGAACGTGCGCGGCACCGTCAGCACGGTCGTGGCGGCCTCCATCGTGGCGCCACCGCTGTTGGTGGTGACGACCACCACCTTGAGGGTGTGCCCGGTCCGCACCGTCGCCGGCGAGGGAGTGATGCCCACCACCCCGGCGGGCGGCGCCAGCGCGGTGGCCGTCAACGGGATGGTGATGGCGCAGGTGGGAACGATGTTGGCGATGCGCGTTCCGCCCGCCGCCGGAGCGGTGCATGGGTTGACGGAGGGCGTGCTCACCACATAACTCGCCGAGCCCGACACCGTGAGCGATGCCGTCTTGGCCCCGGCCGACGCGGGCGTGAACACCACTCGCGTGGTGCAGGTGTTCGCCTGGAAGAGGCGCTGCGCCGCAGTGCAGGCCCCGGTGGGCGTCGGGTCGATGGTGAACTCGGCCGCGTCGGCGCCCGAGATGACCCCCGGCGGCGTGGCAAGTTCCACGCCCACCCAGTCGAACGCGCCGTTGTTGCTGGTGCCGATGACGGTGCTGGCGGCAGACGACGAACCGATGACGACGGTGCCGAGATCGAGCGCACCGGGGTCGGCGGTCATCGATGCGATCGGCGCGGGAATGGCCGTGGCCATGGTCACCGTGCCAAGCGCCGCCGTCACCCCGGCGACCGCCATCAGCGACCTGCGAGTTGATCCGTGCATCGTCCCCACCCCTGGCCGTTGGTGAATCGTCGGCCAACCCTACAGGTGGGTCAGAAATCGACGCGCTGGCTCATCCCAGGATCAGCAGCGCAAGGTCGTCGGCAATGGCCACCGGCCTCGCCCCATCCCACCCCTCGGCCATCTCGCGGCTGCTCACCCCGGTGAGCACGAGCGCGCCATCGATCCCCGCCGCCGCCGCCCCGCCGATGTCGCTGTCGAGCCGGTCCCCCACGGCGAGCACCGCGCCATCAACGCCCAGCCGCTCGCGCGCGATGCGCCAGGCGTCGGGCCCGGGCTTGCCCACGGCCACCGCCTCGGCACCGGAGCAGTACTCCACGTAGGCCACGATGCCGCCCGTACCGGGGATGACCCCGTCGTCGGACGGCACGATGCGGTCGCGTCCGGTGGCCACCAGCGTTGCGCCCTCGTACGCCGCGCGCACCGCCCAGGTGAGGTCGGTGTAGTTGACCTCCGGATACCCGGCCAGCACCACCACGTCTGCCGACGGCACCAGCGACTGGTCGGCGATCACCCGCAGGCCGGCCAGTCGCACATGGCGCACCATGGCCTCGCTGCCCACCACCACGGCGTCGCAGCCGTCGAAGCGCTCGCCCAGGTACTCCTGCATCACCACGCCCGAGGTGACCACCTCATCCTGCGACGCCTTCACCCCGTGCGACCACAACTTGCGCACGACCTCCTCGGGGGCCGACCGGGGATCGTTGGTGAGAAACACCACCCGCCGGCCCGCGGCCTTCCATGCATCAACCGCCTGTGCCGCGCCCGGCACGGGACGCCCGCCCACCCACAGGCAGCCGTCCAGATCGAGGATGAGCCCCTCATACCCCTGCACCAGTGATGACAACTGCGGCATGCGCCGATGGTACCGCCGCACCCATCGGCCCCCTACGATTGCCGCATGGAGACCTACACGCACGTCGCAGTTGCCGTTGAGGACAGCCCCGGGTCGAGGAAGGCCCTCGAG
>CANGAY010000010.1 GCA_947451735.1 Actinomycetota bacterium | reverse complement strand
TCGTTGAACGACTTCTTCCAGCCGAGGACGATGTCGTCCTTGCCCGCGTCGTACGTGATGCGCGCGCGCGCCGGGTTGTTCACGATGGCCAGGTAGAGGCCGGTGCGCAGGTCGATTCCGGCGGGCAGCGGCGCGATCTCGGCGAAGAACGGGTGGTCGCGGTCGTCCCAGTTGTCGATGCCCGCGACGGGGATGGTCGACTGCTTCGACCCTGTGGCGCCTGCCCAGGCGCGCGCGGTCATGATGTTGCCGTTGTTGCCCCACGTCTCACCCACGGCCGCCGGCAGGTCGGGCAGTGCACCGGTCTCCCGCGCCCGCAGCAGCATGCGGGTGGTGCCCATGCTGCCGCCGTTCACGAACAGGCGGCGAGTGCGGAAAGTGGCCGTGCCGATGACCTCACCGGTGCTGTCGAGGCGGTTGGCCTCGATCACGTACGCGCCGTTCCGGCCGCGGCGGATGCGCTTCACCTCGTGCCGTGTGCGCACGGTGAGGTTGCCGGTGGCCATCGCCTTGGCCAGGTACGTCTTGTCGAGACTCTTCTTGCCGTGGTTGTTGCCGAGAATCACCTGACCGGCCGTGGCCGATCGCGGCACCTTGCCCTCGGCCTCCTGCCGCATGTACTCGAAGTCGTACACATTGGGCACCGTCGCCGTGCCGAACCCCGCCTTCTGGGCCTGGGCGATTCCCAGCCGCGCGAACTGGTACCAGGGGGTTGACGCCATGAATGCCGGGTCGATCTCGTTGACGCCCAGTTCGGCCTGCGCCACCGGGAACCAGCGGGCGTACAGGTCGTCCAGATCGACCACGCCGGGGAGGATCTCCTGCAGGTGGTCGCGCCGCGGCACCACGGCCATGCCGCCGTTCACCAGCGACCCGCCGCCGATGCCGTGCCCCACGTAGACCTTCATCAGGTCGAAGTCGTCACGCCCCAGCACGCCCGCCCCGTATGGCACGGGCAGGTTGAGGCCGATGGGCATGATGTTCCAGTGGCGGCGCCACACGGAACTGGGCCCCGGGTCGGTCATCGGCCGGAACGGCTGGGTGGCCGGATTCCAGTAGCGCCCCATCTCGAGGATGGCGGTCTGCACGCCGCGCTGGGTGAGCCTGAGCGCCGACACCGATCCGCCGTAGCCGGAGCCGATGATGATGGCGGGCCATTCCTCGTCGGCACCGGGCGCCGCGTTGGCGCGCGACCCCGCCAGCCCGTAGCCAGCGGCCACGGTGGCGGCAGCGCCCAGCAGGAGGCTGCGGCGGGTGATGCGTACGTCGGGGGCCACGGGTCGATCCTAGCTTTGTCGATGTCGCAAGGGGCGGCCGATCCGATTCCGGGGGGAGAATCGGATCGACACCCTTGTCAGGTCACCCGATACGGCCGGGGGTCCTGCCACCGAACCGGACTTCCTGACGGGGCCCCGAGCCCAACGAGGGGATCAGGCCGGGGTTTGCGCCCCCGCGTGGATGCACTCTGCGCCCCGAAGCCGATGCTGGCCATTCGGCCAGTGCTGAGGGAACACGGAAAAATCACGTGTGGTTCCCGCGGAACACCGCCCCGGAACGGCCTCGGGCCCGCCGAAGCGGGCCCGAGGGGCACATCACGTGATGTCGGCTGCCGTCAGGCGGGCTTGCCGATGGCCGCACCCTTGCGGGCGTTGAACGAGTCGAGCATGGTGTCGACGTCGCTGGCCTTGGCCTTCTCGAGGATGGCCCTGTAGCGCTCGGTCTGCGACAGGCGCTCCTGGCGGTACAGGATTCCCAGCGCGAACCCGCCCTTGAGGGCGAGGTCGAACGCCTGCACGCGGTCGGTCACGTCGTGGTCGGGAGCGACCTCGGTGACCGACTCCTTCCACGACTCCTGCGTGTTGTTGAAGGTGGTGCACGGCGACATGGCGTCGATGTAGGAGAAACCCTTGTGCTCGATGGCCTGCGTGATGAGCTCGGTGAGGGCCTTCGTGTTGAACGATGCGCCACGGGCCACGAACGACGCGCCGGCGGAGATGGCGAGGGCCAGCGGGTTGAGCGGGTCCTCGGGGTTGCCGAACGGCGTGGACGGTGCCTTCTGCTCGTACAGCGACGTGGGCGACGCCTGACCCTTGGTGAGGCCGTAGATCTCGTTGTCCATCACCAGGTAGGTGATGTCCACGTTGCGGCGGGCAGCGTGCGGGAAGTGGCCGGCACCGATGGCGAAGCCATCGCCGTCACCACCCACGGCGATGACCGTGAGCTCGGGGTTGGCCAGCTTGACGCCCATGGCAACCGGCAGCGGACGGCCATGCAGGGTGTGCACGCCGTAGGTGCTGGCGAAGTGCGGCAGGCGGCTGGAGCAGCCGATGCCCGACACGATGACCGTCTGCGACGGGTCGAGGTCGAGGTCGGCCATGGAGCGGTACAGCGAGGCCAGCACGCCGAAGTCGCCGCAGCCCGGGCACCAGATGGGCTTGAGCTCCGACTTGAAGTCGTTGGGCTTGCGAGTGCTCATGCGGCCACCTCCTGAGTGACGAGATCCATGATTGCCTCAGCGGTGAACGGCAGACCGTCGCACTTGGCGACGCTCTCCAGCTCGATGCCGGTCTCGGCCTTGATGAGTCGGGCGAGCTGCCCGGTGAAGTTGACCTCGGGCACGATGACGCGCTTGGCGTCCTTCACGAAGTCGATCACCTGCTCCGCCGGGAACGGCATGAGCACGCGCGGGTAGAACGAACCCACCGACAGGCCCTGCTCGGTGAGGCGGTCAATCGCCTCGCGCACCGGGCCGAAGGTGGAACCGAAGCCGATGAAGGCGACGTCGGTCGGGTGGGCCTCGCCGTGTGCGGCCTGGCGGGCGCCGGTCTTCAACGGGATCAGCTTGTCCCAGCGCTTGTGCCCCATGCCCAAGTGGATCTCGGGCGTGTAGCCGGGGTGGCCGTACTCGTCGTGCTCGATGCCGGTGGCCACGTACATGCCGGTGGGCTCGCCGGGGATGCCCATGGGCGACACGTGGTCGGGCGTGTACTCGTACCGCTTGTAGTCCTCGCGGGCGATGCCGGCGGAGGTCTTGCGGTTGACGATCTCGAGCTTCGAGGCGTCCGGTCGGTGAATCACCTCAAGGCGCGTTGCCAGACCCTGGTCGGTGAGAAGGATCACCGGCACCTGGTACTGCTCGGCGTAGTTGAAGGCATCAACCGTGGCGAAGAAGCAGTCCTCCACCGACACCGGCGCGATGACGATGCGCGGGGCGTCGCCGTGGCTGCCGTAGAGCGCCTGGTTCAGGTCGCTCTGCTCGGTCTTGGTGGGAAGGCCGGTGGACGGGCCGCCGCGCTGGGCGTCCACGATGACCACCGGGATCTCAGCGGTGCCGGCGTAGCCGATGAGCTCGGCCATGAGCGACAGGCCGGGACCCGAGGTGGCGGTCATGGCCTTGGCGCCGGCGTAGGACGCACCCACGACCGATGCCAGCGACGCGATCTCGTCCTCGCACTGAATGGTGAGGCCGCCGACCTGCGGCAGACGCACCGACAGCCACTCGAGGATGTCCGAGGCCGGGGTGATGGGGTAGCCACCGAAGTACTTGACGCCTGCTGCCACGGCACCCACCGCAATGGCCTGGTTGCCCGAGATGAGCATGCGGTCTTCCTCGGTCTCCACCGGCGCCACCAGCGGGTAGCGGCCCTTCAGGTCGGCAGCCTCGTCGGCACCGGCGTGAAGTGCGGCGATGTTCGCGTCGGCCACGCCCTCCTTGTGGGCGTAACGACGGAGCACCAGCTCCTCGATGGGCGTGGTGTCGAACTCGATGACGCCGGTGACGGCGCCGACGGCGACCATGTTCTTGGCGCGCAGCGAGCCACCGATCTCCTTGGCGAGCTCCTCCATGCGCACCGGGCGTGCCCGGGGCAGGTACTCGTCGGGGATCGTCACCTCGGTGATGTCGTAGAGGATGACGCCGTCGGGGCCCAGGGAGTCCCAGTTCAGGTCCCAGGCCTCCTGGTTGAAGCAGACGAGCAGGTCCACGTCCTGGCCGTGGCTCCAGATGGGCTCGTCGCTCAGGCGGAACTGGTACATGCACGGGCCGCCCTTGATCTCGGCGGGGAACGTGCGGAATGTCTGGGTGTAATACCCGCCGCGTGCCGCGGCCTGGGTAAGGATGTCCCCTGACGAGATGACGCCCTCACCGGACTCACCGGCGAGACGGATCACCACGGAGTGTCGTGCTGACAACGTGCCTCCAAGCGGATGTGTGCACCCGGAACGCGCGTGTCCGGGCGCCGGACGGGGAGGCCCCAGGAGGATTCGGGACCCCTTGGACATACCCGGCCGATTGCCGCGCGGATGCTAGCCATCGGCGAAGGCATGGGCAACGCGCCGGTTTCGGGTGGTGACGAGCGGCCCTACTGTGCCGGAGCACCGTCCCGGCGCCGCGAGATGGGCGTGGACTGGTACTCGTAGAACGCCGGGGCGTCCTTCACGTCCACCACACGGCCGCCGGGGCCCGTGAGCGTGCCCTCCACACGGGCCAGCACCTCCACCAGCGCGCTGGTGCCGGCGCGGTCGAACGGCAGCGGGGTGGCCCGCCTGGCGCGGTACGTGAGATCGGCGCGCCACGCCCCCATCTGCGTGCGCACGTGCATGGTGGGCGGGTAGACGAACGCACCGGCCCGGCTCCAGCCGTCGTAGACGATTCGCGTGTCGGCCGCGCGCGCGGTGCCCAGGCGGCCACCGGCGGCCGACAGCACGGCCACGCCGTCGGGCGACCCCGCCAGCGGCTTCACCACGCCGATGGTGAGCGCACGCGCGCCGGGCAGGAACACCTGACTCCAATCCCAGCCGGCAAGGCGCCCGCCCGACAGCGAGAAGCGGCCCCAGTTGTGATCCGCATAGGCGGGCGCATCGGTCACCTTCACCGTTCGCGTGCCCACGGTGAACGTGCCGGTGGCGGTGGCGAGCGGCGCGCCCACGGTCCACCCCACGAACTGCCCGCGGCCCAGCCGCATGGGCCCGGCCACAAAGGCCGGCGCGCGCCGGTGCACCACCAGGTCGGCCGACACCGGCTGCGACGCGCCGTGCAGCGCGAAGGGCGCGGTGCCGCGCACGCGCAGGCGCCAGGTGCCCGGTGCCACCTCGCGCAGCGTGCTCGTTCCCACTCGCACGTCCACCTTCGATGCCGACGCCGTGGCGCCCAGCCCCAGAAGCCCGAGGGTGCGCTCGCCGCCGGCGGGTGGGAGCGACAGCACGGCCGTGGCCGGTGGCCCGCCCGCCATGCGCGTGCCGAGCGACGCGGCAAAGGCCTCACCCGACACCGGGTCGACCACGCCGGTGAACCACCACTCGGTGGTGTGGGCGCCCTTCGACCGCTCGGCATTGTCGGCGGTGGATGCCGACCGCACGCCCGCGGCAGCACCCGCGGTGGCGATGGCCCCCGAAACGAGAAGCGCGACGGCGATGGCGGAGGTGCGCATGACGTGACTGTATGTTCCCGCCATGGGAATCCTTGAGTCGTTCGGCGGTCTGCCGACCCACCCCCTGCTCGTGCACTTTCCCATCGTGCTCGTGCCGGTCACGCTGATCCTCGCCGTCCTCACCGTGTTCTGGCGCAGGTACCAGCGCGGGCTGGCCATCGGTCTTCTGTGCACCGGCGTCATCGGAGGCGGTGCCGGGTTCCTGGCCGGCGAATCGGGCGAGAAGCTGCAGCACCGCCTTCCCAACGGGCACGACGCGGCCATCGTCCATCACGCCTCGTACGGCGATACCGCCAAGACGCTCTGCGCCCTGCTGGTCATCATGACCATCATCTACGTGGCCTGGGTGTGGCGCGACCGGCTGGGGATGGGCCCCGGCAACGCCGTTGGCCGGTTCCTCTCGGGCACCTGGGTGGCCGTGGTGCTGGGCATCGCCGTCATCGGGCTCTCGGCCGTGGCCACCACGTGGGTGGTGCTCGCCGGGCACAGCGGCGCCGAGGCCGCGTGGCAGAAGACCTGGGACACCCTCCCCCCGGCCCCGGCCGGAGGCGGCGAACAGGGCTGATGCGCCGGGTGGTGCGTGGCACGGCGGCCCTTGCCGCCGGCGTCGCCGTGCTGGCGATCGCAGGCACGGCGTGCGCGGCGAGCCCTGCGCTCACATCGTTCATGCGCGCGTTCCCCAAGGGCGCCGAGTTGCACACGCACCTGTCGGGCGCCACACGCACGACCAGCCTCGTGCAGTACGGGGCCGAGCAGGGCGACACCTTCACGCCGCTCGACGGATCGACCCCGTTCCCCTTTTCCGCCGCGCTCACTCCGGGGCCCGCGCGCCGGGCCGCGATCGATGGCATGTCCGTCTACCGCATGGCGCCCGGCACACAGGCCACCCACGATCACTTCTTCGCCACGTTCGGGGCGATGCCCGACCTGCAGGCGCGGACACGGCAGCAGGCCTACGCCGAGGTGACCGATCGTGCCGCGCGGGGCGGGTTGATGTACCAGGAGATCATGCAGACGTACCTGCTCGGCGACATCGCATCAGCCGGGGCCGACGTGGGCATGTCGGACGATCTCGAGGCCACGCGCGTGGCGATGCTGAACGGCCCGCTGACGCCCCTCATCGCACGGGCCGACCGGGAGGTGCGCAACGACATGGCGGGGGTCCGGCGGCTGCAGCGCTGCGGCACGGCCCATGCATCCGCCGGGTGCGGGGTGCGGGTGCGCCTCATCTGGCAGTCCATCAGGGTGCTGCCACCCGCCGAGGCGTATGCGCTCATGATCGCCGGATTCGAGCTGGCGCACCGCAACCCGTACGTGGTGGGCAACACGCTGGTCGACCGCGAAGAGGCCCCGGAATCGCTGCGCGACTTCCCGCTGCACATGCGCATGTACGCCCACCTGCGCCAGGTGTACCGGGACGACCGCATCGACCTGCATGCCGGCGAGATGGCGCCCGGGTTCGCGCCCCCGAGCGCGCTGCGCGACCACATCAGGGCCAGCATCGCCGCAGGGTCGCGCCGAATCGGGCACGGCGTGGACATCCGCTGGGAACAGGGCTCCGCACAGCTGATGCACCTCATGGCCAGCAGGCGAATCGCCGTCGAGGTGAATCTGAAGTCGAACGAGGTGCTGCTGGGCATCGAGGGGCGCGACAGCCAGTTTGACGCCTACCGCCGCGCCGGCGTGCCCATGGTGCTCGGCAGCGACGACCAGGGCGAGTTCAACAGCGCCATCACCGACGACTGGCTGCGGGCGGTCACGCGCCAGAAGGCCACCTACCCCGAACTGATCACCCTGGCGCGCAACTCGCTGGAGTACTCGTTCGCCCCCGGCCACAGCATCTGGGCATCAACCGCCCCCAGGCGGTGGCGCCTGGTGGGCGCCTGCGCCACATCGGTGCCGGGCGTCAGGCGCAGTGCGGAATGCACCACCTACGTCCATGCAGGGCTGAAGTCGCGCATGCAATGGGACGAGGAGGTGCGCCTGCGCGCCTTCATCCGCACCCACCCGGTGATGCCCGCCGCCTAGCCCAGGCCGATGGCCGCCATCAGCACGGGCACCAGCAGCACACCGGCCACCAGCGCGATGGTGGTGCCGGTGGCCACCATCAGCAGCGGCAGCGGGGAGCGCACGCGCCGGATGGCCGAGACCGCCCCCGCCACCAGCGCCACCAGGCCGATGAGGCCGATGACCGACAGCAGCCCGGCGATGAGGTTCCAGCCGATTCCGTGATGGCCCGTGATGATCACGCCGAACCCCATCGCGGGCACCGCGGCCACGGGGATGACCACGAAGGCGGCCGACACCAGCGCGGGCAGGCGGTCCCACGAGGGGGTCTCTCCCTCACCGTCATCCGCTCCGGTGAGGCGGCGCACGCGATCGACCACCCCATGCGGGCGCTCTGGCGCGGGGCTACCTGAGGGCATCGAGCACCCGCATCAGGCCCGTGGCCACCAGCCCGAGGGCGTTGATCACGCCGAACAGCCGGGTCAGTTCGGCTGCCCGCGCGTCGGGCGTCACACCCTTTGCGCGCAGGCGCTCGATGGCGTCCTCCAGATCGGGCTCCACGCGCTGCAGCGTCGCGTGCGCCTCGTCGAGCGCCGCCCGATGACGCACCGGGTCGGCCAGCGCACGCGACGCCACCCGGCACGCCGTGTCGAGACGCGCCACCACGTCCTGCAGGTCGTCCGCCACATGCGCGTTCAGCACCGCGCCGGCGCCGTCGGCCGCATATCGGTCGAGACGGTCCACGGCAGCGGCGGCCAGGTCGAGCCCGTCCAGCACGGCCGACACGTCATCTGGCCGCGGCCCGCGGCGCGACATCTCATACCGGCGATCGGCCACCAGAGGCCGCAGGCGCGCGACCGGGGGCACCGCCACCTGCCCTGCGCCCGCGCCACCCTCGCGCCACGCCCCCAGATCGGCGTCGAGCGCCCGGGCAATGGCGTCGAGCACGGCGCGCATGCCGTCGCGAAGGCGCGTGGCGGCGGTGTCGGGCGCCACGAACAGCACCGCGAGCACCCCCGCCGCGATTCCGAGGAGTGTCGCGCCGAGCCGCCAGCCCACCGTCTGCCACTCCTGCGCCCCTGGCACGAACACGAAGAACCCGGCGAGGGCCACGCCAAGCCGCCACCCGGCGCCGATGCGAAGCAGCCGGCACGCCACCAGGCACAGCGCCATGGCGAGCACCACCCGCAGCGCCAGGGGCACCATCGGCAGCGCAACCTGCACGACGGCCCCGGACAGACACCCCACCACCGAGCCCTCGGTGCGGTTCCACGAGGCGGCCACCGTCTGGCCGGTGGTGTCGCCCACCACGACCACGACGGCCACCACGGCCCAGGCCGCCGGCTCATCGGGGAATCCGAGCGCCTCAACGACCACGGTCACCGCCGCCGCGCCCACGACCAGCCGCACGAGCGTGCGCAGCCACGGGCCCCACGGACCGGGGGCGGTGTCGAATCGACGCCAGAGGGACATGCCCGGAGCCTACGTCCGCGCGTGACCGCGCAACGTGCGAGCACGTGAACGCTCATGCCTGAGCGATAAACTGCGCGCGCACCGCACCCGACCCCCGGAGCACACACATGGCCCGCACCACCCTCATCGCCGCGACCGCGCTGGTCGTCGCAGGCGCATCGGCGGCGACGCTGGCCGCGGCCACGGCGCCCTCGTCGATCCTGTGGGCCGGGAAGGTGCCGTCGGCGACCGTCACGCGCACCGGATCGACCACCACCGTCGCCGTGCCCAGTTCCGCACCGCTCGCGTGGTTCACCGACCGCCCTGAGCGCCGGTCGGGCACCACCACGGTGAGGGGGCTCGCGGCCAAGTGGACGCAGTGGGGCTTCACGGCCGACCCGCCGAACGCAGCCATCGCCATCGGGTCGGGCCGACGGCAGCACACGTACGTGGTGACGTTGTCGCACCCGCGCATCACCAGCACGCGCACCACGTTCCGCGCACAGCCCGTGCCGAGCGGCCACGTGATGGGCATGCACAACATGGGCACCCTGCCGCGCGGCACCTTCCGCAATGCCGGCCTGTTCGTCGACGGCGGCGGCCCGTGCGGGTACTACCGCACGCCGCTGTCCGCGGGCACCGATTGCGAGGGGCTCACGTACACCACGTACACCGTGAGCGCGCCCGCCCGCGGCACCCTGCGGTCGGTCACCGTGTGCGAGGACGACAGCGACCGCGCACCCGCCACCATCGCCGCGGCGGGTGGAGGCGTCGTGTGGAGCGCCACGCCCGGGGGCTGCACCCCGGCCCCGCAGTACTCGTTCGGGGCCGACGGCGGGGCCACCATCACCACCTCGTACTACACCACCCACATCTACGTGACCGACGCCGTCATCCCCTGCGCCAACCCCATCGTGCCGAGTGCCAACGGGTGCATGGCCAGGGCCAACACCACCTACGACCTGGCGCCCTCATCCGCGGCGCGCGCCTGGCTCATGCCGTGCCTGGCGCC
>CANGAY010000009.1 GCA_947451735.1 Actinomycetota bacterium | reverse complement strand
TCGGCGATCAGGCCCATGGCGGCGATGACGGCTGCGCCACCCGCCATGTCCATCTTCATCTCCTCCATACCGGCGGAGGGCTTGATGGAGATTCCGCCGCTGTCGAAGGTGACGCCCTTGCCCACCAGGCCCAGCACCTCGCGACCCTTCTTCACGCCCTTCGGCGGGCGGTAGCGCATGACGATCATGCGCGGCGGCTCGGCCGAGCCCTGGGCCACGGCAAGCAGCCCGCCGGCCTTCAGCCGCGTCAGTTCGCGCGGCCCCAGCACCTCGATGCTGAGGTTGCGCGACCCCGCGGCCACCGTCTCGGCGCGCTTGGCGAGGATGGTGGGGGTCATGTGGTTGGCCGGGGTCTCGGCCAGTTCGCGCGCCAGCGAGATGGCCTCCGCGGTGGCCTGCACCCGGGCGGCGTCCTTCGGGGTGATGTTGCCCGCCACGGCGATCTGCGACGGACGCCCCTGCGTGCCGTCGCCCTTGCCCGAGCGGAATCCCTGCAGCCGCCACGCGCCGGTGGCGAGGCCCTCGGCCATGGCGCGCAGGTCGCCCGCGTCCACGTCGTCGCCCGCCACGAGGGCCGCCTTGGTTGCGCCCAGGTCGCGGGCGGTGCGGGCAGCAGCCGCACCGGCCGCACTCCATGCGGCGCGGTCGGGGTCGGCACCCACTCCCACGAGCAGCACGCGCTTGGCCGGGATGTCGCCACGGCTGTGCAGCACGCGCACCTGACCAGCCTTGCCGGTGACCTCGCCGTCCTTGATGACCGCCGACACGAGGCCGCCCAGCGCGGAGTCGACCTGCGCAAGGGGTCCGGCCGGCGTGCCCGGGGGGTCGGCCACGGGGATGACCACGACGTCGGCGCGGATGCGGGAGGGGTCGGCGGTGCGGCTCTTGGTGACGTCCATGCTGCGGTGTCCATTCGTCGGTGGGTATGTGGCGCGGTGCCATTCAACACCCACCGCCACGCGCGTGGGTATGGTTCCGCAACCCCCCCGCCCCTCATCCAGGAGCTGATCGATGCGGCGTGCCCTTCTTTCCATTGGCCTGATGCTGGTTGCCACCACGGGACTCATCGCCGCGGGCTGCGGTTCGTCGTCCGATGCGGGTGCCACCACGCGCGCCGCGGCGGGCGTGGTGGGCGCACCGGCGCTCGACGGCATCGTTGCCGCGGCCCAGTCGGGCCGCGGCGGCAAGCCCGATCTGCTGCGGTGCGGTGCCGCGGGCAGCGCATCGTGCGACGCCAACAATGGGGCGATGGGCCCCGTGCGCAGCATGCAGGTGTCCGATGGCAAGTTGCTGGTGGGCGTGTTCACGGGTGAACTGCTCACCTGCGATCCCGACCGGGCCGTGAGTTGCGACGCGATCGGGAAGATCCCGGGCATCACCGCCATCGCCGCCGATGCCGCGGCGGCGAAGGATGCGACGCCCTCCGTGTACGTGGGGACAAACGGCGGCTTCGACGGCGGCAGCAGTGGCGACATCTGGCGCTGCCCGCAGGCCACCGCAGGCGGTGCCTGCCGCAACGTGGGCACGCCGCGGCCAAACGCCTACGTGGCGTCGCTCGTGCTCGCCAAGGGCACCCTCTACGCGGGCCTCGACGACGGACGCATTCTCTCGTGCACCACCGGCGGCGCGTCGCTCAGCCTGTGCACCACCTTCGCCAGGGCCGGGTCCGGCGTGCTGTCGGTTGACAGCAACGGCACCACCCGTGTGTTCGCCGGCACGGATGCGGGCGCGGTGCTGTCGTGCCCGCTGGCCGGTCCGTCGCGCGGCCGCTGCACCACGGTGACCACGGTGCCCGGGGCACAGGTGCGATCGGTTGCCGCGCTTCCGGGTGCCAACACCGTGTACGCCGGGCTCTCGCTCGACGCGCCGGACGCGGACGGCAAGGTGGGGCGCCTACTGCGGTGCGACGCCTCGTGCACGCCCATCGCGCTTCCCGCGCCCCCGCCGGCACCGGCCGACTCGCCCATCGAGGCCGCCGAGAGCGCCGTCACCGCGGTGGTGCCGTCAGCAGCGGGCATCTGGGTGGGGCAGGGCACCGTCACCGCGCAGCGGGCCCAGGGCGTCATCTCGCTGTGCCCGGCCGATGGCTCCACGCCGTGCGCGGTGCAGTGGTCCGATCCCCAGTACGGGGTCACCGCCATGACCGGCGTTCCCGCGCAGTAGGTATCCTGCCCGCCCATGGGACGACCAATTCGCATTGTCATCGCCAAGCCCGGTCTTGATGGTCATGACCGCGGCGCCAAGATCGTGGCCCGGTCGCTGCGGGACGCCGGCATGGAGGTCATCTACACGGGCCTGCACCAGACGCCCGAGCAGGTGGTGGCCACCGTGGTGCAGGAGGACGCCGACGCGGTGGGCCTCTCCATCCTGTCCGGCGCGCACATGACGCTGGTGCCCCGCGTGATGGAGCTGCTGGCCGCCGAGGGGGCCGACGACGTGCTGGTGATCGTGGGCGGCACCATCCCCACCGACGACGCCGAGGAGCTTCGCGGGCTGGGCGTGGCCGCGGTGTACACCCCGGGCGCACCCGTTGACGACATGGTGACGTTCCTCGAGTCGCGCGTGGCCGCCTAGCGTGGGCATCGTCTTCGAACGCCGGGGGTCGGTCCAGATCCTGGTGCTCGACCGGCAGGAGGCGCTCAACGCGCTTTCGCCCGACATGATTGACGAGCTGCGGGTGGCCCTGGACGCGGCGGCCAACGACCCGCAGGTGCGCGCCGTGGTGCTCACCGGCGCGGGCCGCGCGTTCTGCGCCGGTGCCGACATCACCGAGATGGTGAAGATGGACCACGACGCCGCGCTGGCCTTCGCCGCCAAGGGGCACGGGCTGTGCCGCGACATCGAGGCCCTGTCGGTGCCGGTCATCGCGGCCATCAACGGGTTCGCGCTCGGTGGCGGGTGCGAGGTGTCGCTCGCGTGCGACATCCGCATCGCGGCCGACGGCGCCAAACTGGCGCAGCCCGAGGTGGCGCTGGGCATCCCGCCCGGGTGGGGTGGCACGCAGCGGCTGCCGCGCATCACGGGCGAGGGCTTCGCCATGCAGATGATCCTCACCGGCGCCATGGTCACCGCCGATCAGGCGCTGGCCGCGGGGCTCGTGACCGCCGTGCACCCCGCCGACGAACTGCTGGACGCCGCGGTGGCACTGGGCGACGAGATCGCCACCAAGTCGCCGTCGGCCGTCGCACTGTCGAAGCAGCTGGTGCACGGGGCGCTCGGCGACCGCGACCCGCTGCTCGACGCCGAGGCCGCCGCCTTCGCGCGCCAGTTCGACAACCCCGAGCGCAGGGAGGGCATGACCGCCTTCCTCGAGAAGCGCCCCCCGGGTTGGGCCGTTGCCGATCGGGGTCAGTAGACCCCCCGCAAACGCCCAAGGCGCTGGTAGTGTCACCGGCCGTTGATCCCCGGTAGAACGAACACTTCCAGGAGCCCGTCTTCGTGAAGATCGCCGTCTGCGTCAAAGAGGTGCCGGACACCACCGCTGAGAAGCGGATTGACCCGAGCACCTTCCGCCTCGTCCGTGACGAGGGCGACCGCATGCTCAATGAGTTCGACAAGTACGCGGTCGAGGAGGCGGTTCGCCTCAAGGAAGCCGGTACCGCCGACGAGGTGATCCTCGTCTCGCTCGGTCCGGAGAAGGCCGTGGAGTCCCTGCGTCAGGGTCTTGCCATGGGTGCCGACCGCCTCGTGCTGGTGTCGGACGCCGCCGCGGCCGGGTCGGACTACCTGGGCACCGCGCGTGCCCTGGCCAAGGCCATCGAGGAGACCGGCGCCGAGCTGGTGCTGCTGGGCTCCGAGAGCACGGATGCCCGTTCGGGCGTGCTGGCCGCCACCCTCGGTGAGGTCAGTGGCCGCACCTGGGTGACCTCGGCCAACAGCCTGGCCGTCAACGGCGGCTCCATCACCGTCGAGCGCCAGAGCGACGACGGCATCGACACCGTCGAGGCCCCGCTGCCCGCCGTGGTCTCCGTGACCAAGGCCATCAACGAGCCGCGCTACCCGTCGCTCAAGGGCATCATGGGTGCCAAGAAGAAGCCGCAGGACGTCAAGTCGCTCGGCGACATCGGCCTGGGTGCCGGTGACGTGGGCGAGGCCGGGGCCAAGACCAAGGTCGTGGGCATCGAGACGCCCCCGGCACGCACCGCCGGCCAGGTGGTCAAGGATGAGGGCAACGGCGCCCAGGTCATCTTCGACTACCTCGTCGAGAAGAAGCTCATCTAACCGCTCCTCGGACCGAAAGGAACCCAGCACATGGCAGGCATCCTCGTCGTCGCCGAGAACTCGGGCGGCAACTTCCGTCGCGTGAGCCTCGAGACTCTCTCGAAGGCACGCGAACTCAAGGACTCCCTCGGCGGCCCGCTGACCGCGCTGGTCGCCGGCTCCGGCATCTCCGGCAATGCCGGTGACCTCGGCGCCTACGGCGCCGAGAAGGTGTTCGTCGCCGACAATGAGGCGCTCGGCACCGGTCTTGCCGCACCGCACGTCGACGTCATCGCGAAGCTGCAGGGCGAGAACGACTTCTCGGCCATCCTCGTGGGCGGCACGGCCCTCGGCCGTGACATCGCCGCTGCGCTTGCCGCCCGCCTCGGCGCCGGCCTGAACAGCGACTCCATCGATCTCTCGGCCAACGGCTCCGCGCTCCGTGCCCGCCGACCGGCCTTCGGTGGTCAGAACCTCGTGGACGCCGAGTGGAATGGTGGCCCGCAGATCGCGCTGGTGCGCCCCAACTCGTTCGCCGCATCCGAGTCGGGTGGCTCCGCCGAGGTGGTCACGGTGACGCCGGAGATCTCCGACGCCGCGCTGGCCGCCAAGGTGACGGCCCGCAAGCCCGCCGAGGCCGGCAAGATCGGTCTGGAAGAGGCCAGCATCATCGTCTCCGGTGGCCGCGGTCTGGGCGCACCTGAGAACTTCGCCACTGTCGAGGCGCTCGCCTCGGCACTCGGTGCCGCCGTGGGTGCCTCGCGCGCCGCGGTCGACGCCGGCTGGTACCCGCACCCGAACCAGGTGGGGCAGACCGGCAAGACCGTGTCTCCCAACCTGTACATCGCCTGCGGCATCTCCGGCGCCGTGCAGCACAAGGTGGGCATGCAGACGTCCGACGTGATCATCGCGATCAACAAGGACGAGGACGCGCCCATCTTCCAGTTTGCGGACCTTGGCGTGGTGGGCGACCTGTTCGACATCGTCCCCAAGCTCACCGACCTGGTGAAGTCCCGCCAGGGCTAGTCATCGTGCGTGTGTGATGGCTGCGGCCGGGGTTCGCCCCGGCCGCGCTATCATGCCGCCTCCGTGGCACCGGACGGGCCACGCACAACGAGAGCATCGAGAGGGAACGTGAAGGCCGAGATTCACCCCGAGTACGTCGTCGCCACCGTCAGCTGCACGTGCGGCAACGAGTTCAAGACCCGGTCGACGACCCCCGAGATCCGCGTGGAGATCTGCTCGCAGTGCCACCCCTTCTACACCGGCAAGCAGAAGCTGGTGGACACCGGTGGCCGCGTGGAGCGCTTCAACCGCAAGCGCCAGCAGGCGCAGCAGTAGCCAACTGACATGAGCGGCGGCGTCGAGGGCCTGGTCTCCCAGGTCGAGCGCACGCGTGCCGAGCTGTCGCAGGCGCTGTCGGACCCCGACGTCGCGAGCGATCGCAAGCGGTACGCCGACCTCACCCGCAGGTATGCGGGTCTGGAGGAGGCCGCCCAGTTGTCGGCGCGCTGGCGCGATGCGTCGGGCCGCGCGGCCGAGGCCCGCGAGATGCTGACCGAGGGCGAGGACGAGGACTTCCGCGCGCTGCTGAAGGAAGCCGAGGCCGAGGTGGAGGAGCTGGAGCCCCTCATCCGCACGGCCATGGTGGAGCCCGACCCCAACGACGCCCGCGATGTCATCGTCGAGATCCGTGGCGGCACCGGCGGGGAAGAGGCCGCGCTGTTCGCGCGCGACCTGCTCGACATCTACCAGCGCTATGCCACCGCCCGTGGCTACAAGGTTGAACTGCTCGACGTGAGCGAGGCCGACGCCGGTGGCCTGAAGGAGGCCACCTTCGCCGTCAAGGGCGAGGGCGCGTTCAGCGTGTTCAAGCATGAGGGCGGCGTGCACCGCGTGCAGCGCGTGCCGGCCACCGAGAGCCAGGGGCGCATCCACACCTCGACCGCCACGGTCGCCGTGCTGCCCGAGGCCGACGAGGTTGATGTGACCATCGACCAGAACGACCTGAAGATCGACGTGTACCGATCCAGCGGCCCGGGTGGCCAGAGCGTGAACACCACCGACTCGGCCGTGCGCATCACGCACATCCCCACGGGCGTCGTGGTGTCGATGCAGGACGAGAAGAGTCAGCTTCAGAACAAGGAGCGCGCCATGCGCGTGCTGCGCGCCCGGTTGCTCGAGAAGGCGCAGGCCGAGCAGGAGGCCGCGCTGCGCAGTACGCGTCAGGCACACGTGGGCAGCGGCGACCGCTCCGAGAAGGTGCGCACCTACAACTACCCGCAGAACCGCGTGACCGATCACCGCATCGGCGTGACGATCCCCCTGAAGGAGCAAGTGCTGCAGGGCCAGTTGCAGGCCATCACCGACGCCCTGCAGGGCGAGGAGCGCCGCCTGTTGCTCGAGCAGCAGGAGGCCGACCTGGCCGCTGCCAGTAACGACTGACGAGGCGCACCCCGGTGTCAACTGAAGTACTGACCATCACGGAAGTGCTTCAGCGTTCGACCACGTGGCTGGAGGGCAAGGGGTCGGACACCCCGAGGCTCGATGCCGAGATCCTCATCGGCCACGCGCTGGGGCTCGAGCGCATCGCGCTCTACACCGAGGGCGACCGGCCGCTCACGCCCGATGAACTGGGGGCCTGCCGTGCGCTGGTCGCGCGTCGGGGTGAGATGGTGCCCGTCGCCCACATCACCGGCACGCGATCGTTCGGGCGGCTCGAACTCGAGGTGACCCCCGACGTGCTGGTGCCGCGTCCCGACACAGAGGTGATCGTCGACCTCCTCGTCGAGATGGCCCCGCAGGGCGCACGCATGGTCGACTGGGGCACCGGCTCAGGGGCCATCGCGCTGTCGGTGGCCGACCAGCGCCCCGACGTGACCGTCGTCGGTCTCGAGCGGAGCCCCGCGGCCCTCGCGGTGGCCGAGCGCAACCTGGCCGCCAACTCAGCGCTCGCCGACCGCGTGCGCCTGCTGCAGAGCGACGGCATGACTGCGGTCGCCGGCGAGCGCTTCGACGTCGTGGTGAGCAACCCGCCGTATCTGGTGCCGGAGGATCTCGAGCGGTTTCCCGCCCTGCGGCACGAACCCGAAGAGGCCCTGGTGTCTGGGCCCGTCGGCACCGAGGATCACGCGCGGGTCATCGCGGAGGCCGCAGGCGTCCTTGAGCCGGGCGGACTGATCGTTCTGGAGGTGGGGCAGGGGCAGGCAGATGCGGTGGGTGAGATGCTCGAGGCGGGCGGTTTCGCCCAGTGCGTCACCCGGCCGGATCTCGCGGGAATCGTGCGTGCGGTCGCGGCGCACCGCACCTAGTTGCAGGCATCCGGTCGCGCTGCTCTACTGGCGGCGACCGTTCCCCTTCCAAGGACCCCCAATGCGCCCGCTGTTGACCCGTTCCGCGTGGATCGCGCTGCCAATTGCCCTCGGCGCCCTCGCGATTGGTGCCACCAGCGCCTCGGCCAACTCACAGCAGTGGGGCGACAATGGTTCGACCACCTGCACGTATGCCGAGGGGATGTGGTACCCGGGTACCCAGGCCAATGCAGAACTCGGCACCTACTGCATGCAGTCGGTGACGGGCTGGATTCAGATCAACGGGCTCACGACCCAGAACCAGCAGATCAGCTGCGCCAACAACGACAGTTCGTCGGGGCTCTCGTACAGTCTTGATGGGCAGTCGTACGTCGATGCGGGCCCTTGGTACGCGCTGGCGTACAGCGGCAGTGGCGACCCCGACGCCGGCGGCCCGTACAACAACATTGGTTGGCAGACCGGCAACGGCGGGAACGCATCCCTCACTGGTGAGGCGTGGAGCGGCGGCGTGACGACCGGCAGCACGGCCACGGGGGCGTACGGTGCCGGTGGCGCTTCGGTGACCAACTGGAGTGATGATGGCTATTGGCAGACCGCCATCGCCTGTGTGAACGCCGCAGGCGCGACCCAGTCCGGGCAGTCGCCGTATGAGCGCACCGCGCACTCGATGGAGCGCCGCTCCACGCATGTGGCCAACGCCTCCGCCCCGCGCGCCCGCGACAGGAAGCTCGACATCGTCGACACGGCCAAGGGCAAGGCATCGCTTGCCCGTGAGTACGCGCTCAAGACGAACGTCACGCGCACCGACACCCGCACCTGCCCCACGGGCATGGTGCGCAAGGGCAAGCTCGCCTACACCGTCCAGGAGTTCCCGGCCAACGGCAAGTCGCCGAAGTGGAAGAACCGGTCACTGGTGAACGTCACGATGACGCCCAAGGGCAAGAACGCCGGCAGGGTTGAGATGACCCTCACCCGGGCCAAGAACCCAACCGTGGTGCAGTTCCAGATGCGCTGCGCCAAGGCATAAGGAGACCCCTTCATGACGAAGATGCGTACCCGCGCGGCACTTGCCGCACTTCCTCTCGCGCTTGGCGCCCTTGCGGTTGGCGCAACCAGCGCGTCTGCCAACACCAACCAGTGGGGCGATAACGGCTCGCAGACCTGCTACTTCGTCGAGTCGTCGTGGCCCGGCTCCCCGGACCCGGAGCTCGGCACCTACTGCATGCAGTCGGTGACCGGCTGGATTCAGATCAACTCCTACGCCACGCAGAACCAGCAGATCAGCTGCTCCAACAACGACAGCTCATCGGGGCTCTCGTGGAGCCTCGATGGGCAGGCGTATGACAACGCAGGGCCCTGGTATGCGCTGGGCTATGGGGTGCACGAACTGTCGAGCGATGACTACGACAACGTCGGATGGCAGAGCGGCAACGGCGGCAGCGCGTACCTCCGCGAGGAGACGTGGAACGGTGGGACGACGACGGGCAATACGGCCTCCGGGCAATACGGCACGGGTGGCGCGTCGGTGACCAACCTCAGCGGGAACGGCTACTGGCAGACCGCCATCGCGTGCGTCAACGCCGCGGGCGCAAGCGCCTCGGGGCAGGGAAGCTTCGAGCGCAGGTCGCACGCGTTTGAGCGGCCCTCCACGCAGGTGGCACACACCGCGCGCACGCGCGTGCGCGACAGGAAGCTCGACATCGTCGACACGGCACACGGCAAGGCATCGCTTGCCCGCGAGTACGCGCTGAAGACGAACGTCACGCGCACCGACACCCGCACCTGCCCCACAGGCATGGTGCGCAAGGGCAAGCTCGCCTACACCGTCCAGGAGTTCCCGGCCAACCACAAGGCACCCAAGTGGAAGGACCGTTCCCTCGTGAACGTGACGATGACGCCGAAGGGCAAGAACGGCGGCATCGTTGAGATGACGCTCACCAAGGCCAAGAACCCGACCGTGGTGCAGTTCCAGATGCGCTGCGGAAAGGCGTAAGGAGAACCCCTCATGACGACGATGCGGACCCGCGTGGCACTTACCGCCATCCCACTTGCACTCGGCGCCCTGGCGATTGGTGCGAGCAGCGCCTCGGCCAACTCATCGAACTGGGGCGATAACGGCTCGGGCACGTGTGGCGTCGCGCAGGAGTCGTGGACGCCATCCATGGCCGGCACCGAGATCGGCACCTTCTGCATGCAGTCAGTGACCGGCTGGATTCAGATCAATCAGGACTACACCCAGAACCAGCAGATCAGTTGCTCCAACAACGCCCCCGGAGGATCGCCGGGGCTCTCGTGGAGCCTCGATGGACAGGCATACGTCAACAGTCCCGAGTGGTACGCACTGGCGAGCACCGATTCCGGCAATGACCCGTGGAACACCATCGGATGGCAGACCGGAAGTGGGAGCGCAAACCTCGATCAGTGGGCCTGGACCGGCAGCGTGACGACGGGCAACACTGGTGCCCAGCAGTACGGCACGGGTGGCGCGACTGTGAGCAACACCGGCGGCAGCGGCTACTGGCAGGCCGCCATCGCGTGCGTGAATTCTGCGGGCGCAACCGCGTCCGGGAACACCAACTTTGAGCGCGCATCGCACTCGATGGAGCGGTCCTCAGCCCAGGTGGCACACGCCGCCCCGGTGCGCATCCGCGACAAAAAGCTCGACATCGTCGACACCGCCAAGGGCAAGGCATCGCTCGCGCGTGAGTACGCCCTGAAGACGAACGTCACGCGCACCGACACCCGCACCTGCCCCGCAGGCATGGTGCGCAAGGGCAAGCTCGCCTACACCGTCCAGGAGTTTCCGGCCAACCACATGTCGCCCAAGTGGAAGGACCGTTCGCTCGTGAACGTGACGATGACGCCGAAGGGCAACAACGGCGGCATGGTTGCGATGACGCTCACGAGGGCCAAGAACCCGACCGTGGTGCAGTTCCAGATGCGCTGCGCCAAGGGGTA
>CANGAY010000008.1 GCA_947451735.1 Actinomycetota bacterium | reverse complement strand
GAGGACGGCGTCACCCCGCGCCGCCAGCTGCTCACCCGCTTCGCCGAGATCGGCGCCAAGCTGGCCGAGCCCATGGATGCCGACGAGATGACCGCCCTCCTCGAGGAGTACCAGGAGGTGCAGGACAAGATCGAGCAGACCAACTCGTGGGATCTCGACCGCGAGATCGAGGTGGCCATGGACGCCCTGCGCGTGCCGCCGAGCGATGCCGACGTGACCAAGCTCTCCGGTGGCGAGCGGCGCCGCGTGGCGCTGTGCCGCCTGCTGCTCTCGGCCCCCGACATGCTGCTGCTCGACGAGCCCACCAACCACCTCGACGCCGAGTCGGTGGCGTGGCTGGAGCGCTTTCTCGAGGAGTACAAGGGCACCGTCGTGGCAGTGACCCACGATCGCTACTTCCTCGACAACGTGGCCGGGTGGATTCTCGAGCTCGACCGCGGCAAGGGCATCCCCTACCAGGGCAACTACTCCAGCTGGCTTGAGCAGAAGGAGAAGCGCCTGCAGCAGGAGGAGAAGCAGGCGAGCAACCGCCAGAAGGCCCTGTCGCAGGAGCTCGAGTGGGTTCGCATGAACCCCAAGGGCCGCCAGGCCAAGAGCAAGGCGCGTGTGGCCAACTACGAGCGCCTGGTGGCCGAAGAGGCCGAGATGCAAAAGCGCGGCGGCATGGCCGACATCCGCATCCCCCTCGCCCCGCGCCTCGGCGACCTGGTGGTTGAGGCCACCGGCGTGGCCAAGGGCTTCGACGACCGCCTGCTGTTCGACGACCTCAACTTCTCACTGCCGCCCGGCGGCATCGTGGGAGTGATCGGCCCGAACGGTGCCGGTAAGACCACCCTGTTCAAGATGATCACGGGACAGGAGCAGCCCGACGGGGGCCAGATCCGTATTGGCGACACCGTGCAGCTGGCCTACGGCGACCAGAGCCGTGACGAGCTCGACCCCAAGAAGACCGTCTACGACGAGATCAGCGACGGCAAGGACATGATCGACCTGGGCGGGGGCAACGAGATGCAGGCCCGCGCCTACACGGCATCGTTCAACTTCAAGGGCCCCGACCAGCAGAAGCCCGTCGGGCAGCTCTCAGGTGGTGAGCGCAACCGCGTGCACATGGCCAAGATGCTGGCCGGCGGCGGCAACCTGCTGCTGCTCGACGAGCCCACCAACGACCTCGATGTGGACACGCTGCGTGCGCTCGAGACGGCGCTCGAGACGTTCTCGGGCTGCTGCGTGATCATCACCCACGATCGCTGGTTCCTCGACCGCATGGCCACGCACATCCTGGCCTTCGAGGGCGACAGCAACGTGGTGTGGTTCGAGGGCAACTACGCCGACTACGAGGCCAACCGCAAGATGCGCATGGGCCACGACGCCGACACCCCGCACCGCATCCGCTACCGCAGGCTCACCACTCCGTCGTAGGGAGCGGTGAGCCCGCGGATGCGGGTTGCGTCAGATCAGTTGGAGCAGGTACCGACCATCGTGTAGCTCTGGCCGTTGTTGCCCCATGTGCCTGCGAGGCGGAACTGACCGTTGGCGGAGATGGTGACCCTGCTCACGTTGCCCTGCAGGGCGTAGCCGCCACCCTTCACCACGATCTGCGCATTCGAACTGCCGGAGGTATCGATGCCCAGGTTGACGCCACTGGACGAGCCGGTGGCCATGATGGTGCCGCGCGTCACGGTGCACGACGAGAGATCGAACGTGCGCTGGATGGACGAGCTGCCCAGAGTGGCGGTCTCACCCGTGGTGTTGTTGCCACCGCCACCACCGCCCCCGCCGCATGACGACGGACGGTTGGGCCAGGCCTTGGCGAGCGCGTTGGCCGTCGCCGGGCCGTAGCGGCCGTCGGCGTTGATGCCGGCCTTCTTCTGGAAGGCAATGAGCGCCTGCTCCGTGCCCGACCCCGCGACGCCGTCAATGGCGCCGTCGTAGTAACAGAGCCCGGTGAGGGCGGTCTGCAGCAGTTCGACGGCCCCGGTGTTGGGGTTGCCGAGCGCCAGGTTGATGGCGGCCCATGTCTGCGGACCCGCGATGCCGTCAACCGGCAACTGCGCCGCCCTCTGGAACGACGACACGGCGGCCTTGGTCTGCGGGCCGTACGTGCCCGTGATGGGGCCGTTGTAGAAGCCCAGGGTGGTGAGGTCCTTCTGCAGGTCCATGTTGGCCTGCACCACGGGGTTCGGCTTGGGCTTGGCCGGCGCGGTGGTCGTGGTGGCCGCGGTCGTGGCGGCGGTGGTCGCCGTGGTCGCCGTTGAGGTCGTGGGCGTCGTGGCCGTGGTCCCCGTGGTGGCGTCGGGCGCGAGGTTGCTCGAGCCGCCGGTGGTGGACGTGACGGTGACGGTGGTGGTGCCGCCCCCGAAGCCACACCCGGCGATGAGCACGGATGCGCCTGCGAGAGCCGCAGCAGCGGAGAGAGTGCGGAATGAGGTCATGACGCCCACGTTCGCCCCCGCCACCCGGTGCCCTGCCTCTTGTACCCTCCCCGGTCGCCGCGCGGACGCGCGCGGCATGACACCGAATTTCGCACGAGGAGCACTTGTGAGCGCATCGCCGGACCCGTTCAACGCACGCGCGACCCTGTCGGTCGGCGGCACGGACTACGCCATCTGGCGCCTCGGCGCGCTGGACGCCGACCTCAGCCGCACGCCGTACGTGGTGAAGATCCTCATCGAGAACGTGCTCCGCAACGCCGGCGGCGAGTTCGTGAGCGAGGACGACGTGAAGGCGCTGGCCGCGTGGGCACCCAACTCGGGCACCGCCCGCGAGGTGCCGCTGCTTCCCGCCCGCGTGGTGATGCAGGACTTCACCGGTGTTCCGTGTGTGGTCGACCTGGCCGCCATGCGCGACGCCATGGCCACCCTGGGCGCCGACCCCTCGCGCATCAACCCGCTCGTGCCCGCCGACCTGGTGATCGACCACTCGGTGCAGGTGGACTTCTTCGGCACCGACCACTCGTTCGAGGACAACGTGGCCAAGGAGTACGAGCGCAACGCCGAGCGTTACGCGCTGCTGCGCTGGGCACAGCAGGCGTTCAAGGACTTCCGCGCCGTGCCCCCGGGCACCGGCATCGTGCACCAGGTGAACCTTGAGTACCTGGCATCTGTGGTTGCCACCCGTGAGGTTGACGGCGAGCTGCGCGCCTACCCCGACTCACTGGTGGGCACCGACTCGCACACCACCATGATCAGCGGCATCGGCATCCTGGGCTTCGGCGTGGGCGGCATCGAGGCCGAGGCCAACCTGCTGGGCCAGCCCATCAACCTGCCGTGGCCGGTCGTGGTAGGCGTGAAGCTCACCGGCCAGCTGAAGCCCGGCGCCACGGCTACCGACCTGGTGCTCACCCTCACCGAGATGCTCCGCGCGCACGGCGTGGTGGGCAAGTTCGTGGAGTACTACGGCGACGGCCTCTCGAACATCACGCTGGCCGACCGCGCCACCATCGCCAACATGGGTCCCGAGTACGGCGCCACCACCGGCATCTTCTCGGTCGACGCCGAGGCGCTCCGCTACCTGGAGACCACCAACCGCGGCGATCTGGTGCCGCTGGTGGAGGCCTACTACCGCGAGCAGGGCATGTTCCGCGAGGACGGCGCCCCCGACCCTCTCTACGACGAGCACCTGGCGCTCGACCTGGGCGACGTGGTGCCGTCGCTGTCGGGCCCGCGTCGCCCGCAGGACCGCGTCACCCTCCCCGAGGTGGGCAACCGCTTCATGCAGGAGTACCCCGAGGGCAAGACCAGCGACGAGGGTCGCCACTACCCCACCAAGGACATCGTGATCGACGGCGAGGCCGCCCCGTTCGGTCCCGCGTCGGTGGCCATCGCCGCCATCACCTCGTGCACCAACACGTCGAACCCGTACGTGATGGTGGGCGCAGGCCTGGTGGCCAAGCGCGCGGTTGAGAAGGGTCTCACGGTCAATCCGACCGTGAAGACCTCCTTCGCCCCGGGCTCTCAGGTGGTGACCGGCTACATGGAGAAGTCGGGCCTCATGCCCTACCTCGACAAGATCAGCTTCAACCTCGTGGGCTATGGCTGCACCACCTGCATCGGCAACTCCGGCCCGCTCGACGAGCCCGTCACCAAGGCCATCGAGGACGACGGCCTCGTGGTTGCCGCCGTGCTCTCGGGCAACCGCAACTTCGAGGGCCGCGTGAGCCCGCACGTGAAGGCGGCCTTCCTGGCATCGCCGCCGCTGGTGGTGGCCTTCGCTCTCGCCGGTCGCGTCGACATCGACCTCACCACCGAGCCCATCGGCACCGGCAGCGACGGCCAGCCCGTGATGCTGGCCGACATCTGGCCCTCGGCCGATGAGGTGCGCGAGGTCGTGGAGAGCACCATCGACGCGGCGCTCTTCCAGGAGTACTACGCATCGGTGTTCGACGGCGACGCCCGTTGGCAGGCCATCCCGGTTCCGGCCGGCGACACCTACGCGTGGGACGCCGACAGCACCTACGTGCAGCTGCCGCCCTTCTTCGACGGCCTCACCCCGGACGCCCCGGGCGTGACCGACATCATCGACGCCCGTGCGCTCGCCGTGCTGGGCGACTCGGTGACCACCGACCATATCTCGCCCGCCGGCGTCATTCCGGTCAACTCCCCTGCCGGTGAGTACCTCATCAGCAAGGGCGTGGAGCCCAGCGACTTCAACTCGTTCGGCAGCCGTCGCGGCAACCACGAGGTGATGATGCGCGGCACCTTCGGCAACATCCGCCTGCGCAACGCCATGGCGGGTGGCAAGGAAGGCAACTGGACCGAGCACGTCACCACCGGCGAGATCATCCCGATCTACGACGCATCCATGCGCTACCAGGAGGCGGGAATCCCGCTCGTGGTGCTGGCGGGCAAGGAGTACGGCTCGGGTTCGTCGCGTGACTGGGCCGCCAAGGGCACCGCGCTGCTGGGCGTCCGCGCCGTCATCGCGCAGTCGTTCGAGCGCATCCACCGCGGCAACCTGGTGGGCATGGGCGTGCTTCCCCTGCAGTTCCTCGAGGGGCAGAACGCCGAGAGCCTCGGTCTCACCGGCACGGAGACGTTCACCATCAAGGGCGTGTCCGACATGGAGCCGCGCGCAGAGCTCACCGTGGAGCTCGGCGACGGCCGCCAGTTCCAGGTGCAGTCGCGCATCGACGGCCCCAACGAGCTGAACTACCTGAAGAACGGCGGCATCCTGCCGACCGTGCTGCGCCGCCTCTACAAGGAGAGCACGGCCAAGTAGTCCGCCCGGATCTCGCGGTACCGAAGGGCCCGCTCCGGCGGGCCCTTCGCGTTCCGGCGGCCGATCGGTCTAGTTGATGCCGTCGGCGGCGGCGTCAACCACTGCGCGAAGCTGGGCGGCAAGACCCGGGCGGGCGGCGAGCGTGCCGGGGGCGCCCTCGGGGCCGGTGGGCAGCTGCTGCACCTCGCCCCCCGCCGCGATCACGATGACCGCGCCGGCGGCCACATCCCACGCGTTGACGCCGAACTCGTAGTAGCCGTCAAGGCGGCCGGCGGCCACCCAGGCCATGTCGAGCGCGGCCGACCCACCGCGGCGCATGTCGCGCACGTGCGGGATGACCCCCGACAGGCGAAGCGCCTGACGGCGACGGCGCACGGCGTCGTACCCGAAGCCGCTGCCGATGAGCGCCTTGCCCAGGTCGTCGCGGGGCTCCAGCACCAGCGGCTGCCCGTTGAGCAGGGCCGGGCCACCCCGCACGGCGCTGAAGGTCTCGCCGCGAATGGGGTCGTGCACCACGCCCATCACGCCGCCCTCGTCGTCGTAGCAGCCGATGCTCACGGCCCACTGCGGGTAGCTCCACAGGTAGTTGGTGGTGCCGTCCAGCGGGTCAACCAGCCAGCGCAGGCCAGTGGTGCCCTCCTCGGCCTCGCCCGACTCCTCGCTGAGGATGGCGTCGTCGGGCCGCTCGGCGCGGATCATGCCGAGGATGGTCTCGTCGGCCTCGCGGTCGGCGTCGCTCACCAGGTCGGTGGCGGTGCTCTTCTCGGTGAGGCCCTCGGCCGGTCGGTCGAACCGGGCGAGCAGCTGGCGGCCGGCGATGTCGGCGGCGCGAAGCGCCAGATCGAGCACGGCGTTTGCAGTGGCGGCGTCTGTGGTCACGAGGGGGCAGGGTACCCGCCGCGCCACGTCCGGGGGCGCTACCTTTCCACCCGATGCCGAACTCAGTGAATCTCATCTCCCCGCGCGGCTACTGCGCGGGCGTCGATCGCGCCATCGAGACCGTTGACCGGTTGCTCGAGGAGCGCGGGGCACCCATCTACGTGCGCGGCGAGATCGTGCACAACCAATACGTGGTGAAGACCCTCGCCGACAAGGGCGCGGTGTTCGTGGACTCACCGGAAGAGGTGCCCGAGGGCGCCGTGATGGTGCTGTCGGCGCATGGCAGCGCACCCGACATCTACGCGCGCTGCGCGGCCCGCGACCTCGAGGTGATCGACGCCACCTGCCCGCTGGTGAGCAAGGTGCACGCCGAGGTGCGCCGCTACGCCGGCAAGGGCGCCACCGTGCTGCTGGTGGGCCACCTGGACCACGACGAGGTCATCGGCACCCGGGGCGAGGCCCCCGATCAGGTGATCGTGGTGGAGGATGTGGCGCAGGCGGAGACCGTCGAGGTGCCCGACCCCGACAACGTGGCACTCACCACCCAGACCACCCTGTCGCTGGACGACACCGCCGAGATCATCGCGGTGCTCAAGCGCCGGTTCCCCGCGCTGCAGTCACCGGCGAGCAGCGACATCTGTTACGCCACGCAGAACCGTCAGGACGCGGTGAAGGCGTCGGTGAGCACCCCCGACATGGCCCCCGAGCTGGTGCTTGTGGTGGGCTCGCAGAACTCGTCGAACTCGCAGCGCCTGGTGGAGGTGGCCCGCGCCGGTGGCGCCGCGTCGTACCTCATTGATGGCGTGCAGGACCTCGACCCGGCGTGGCTCGAGCACAAGCCCCGCGTGGCGCTCACCGCCGGGGCATCCGCACCCGAGGTGCTGGTGCGCGAGGTGCTCGAGTTCCTCGAGACGCAGGGCTACGCCCGCAAGGGCAGCGAAGTGCCCACCGACGAGGGCGTCGTGTTCGCCCTGCCGCCACAGATCAGGTAGCCACGCGCCCATGCGCCTGCGAGCCCTCCCCCTCATCGCCACCGCTGCACTCGTGCTTGCTGCCGGCGCATCCGCTGCGCCAAACGCCTGCGCCAGTGGCAACTGCACGGTCACGCCACCCAACGCCTGGGCGAAGGTGCGCCCCGGGCTCGGCACATCAACCCCATTGGCCTACCCGCGCGCGACGCAGGGTGCGGTGCTGCGCACGATCCGGCTCGTCACGCAGCCCGAGCAGCCGTACGACCCCACCAACGACTTCGGCGAGCCCATCACCACGTGTGGTGGGAGCGAGGTACGCGCCACGTACCGCACCCCGGGCGGCCACAAGGTGGGGTTGATCATCGGTACATCCGAGAACACCAGCCCCGGGTGCGGCGTCGGCAGCGCCGCGGGATACCGCTGTGCCACCGGGCACCTGTCAGGGGCCACCGCAGTGGTGCTCACCTGCCGCGGGCCGCACGGACGCCGCGGCCTGTCGTGGTCGGGTCCCTCCTGGGGCTACTGGCTCGATGCCCCCGCGGGCTTCCCCATCGCCGCCATGGCAAAGAGCACCCGCTAGATCGGCCCCGCCACCGCGTCGATGTCGAGGCGCACGTAGTCAACGGTCACCGGCTCGGGCATCAGGTCAACCACCGCCTGCACGAACGGGTCGCGCAGGTCATGGGGCAGCCGCTCGATGTGTGATCCCAGCACGATGGTGCGAAACCACTCCACCGGGTCATCGGGCACCACGGGACGGGGCACCAGACGGCAGCGCACGTCGTCGAAGCCCGCCGCGCGAAGGTCGTGGGCCATGTCGTCGGCCCGGCGGAAGTTCCAGGGCCCCACCCAGCCGGCGAACGAGGCCGCATAGGGATCACGCTGTGCCACCACGTCGGCGGCGTGGTGCACGGCGTCGATGTTGCCGAAGCCGCCGCACTGCGCGGCCAGCTGCGCCCCGTCGCGCATGGCACCCCGCAGGTGGCGCAGCATGCCCGGGTGGTCGGGCACCCAGTGGAAGGTGGCGGTCGACAGCACAGCGTCGCACCGCACGCCACCCAGATCGAGGTGCATCAGATCGGCGTGCACCAGTTCGAGGTTGGCATGTGCGCCCAGCCGCTCCCGCGCGGCGGCAATCATCGACGCCGACCCGTCCACCGCGATCACCCGCCCCTGCGGCACCCTGGCCAGCAGGGCCTCGGTCACACGCCCCGATCCGCACCCGGCGTCGAGCACCACCTCATCGCCCCGCAGGTGCAGCCGGTCGAGCACATCGAGCCCCATCGCGAGCATGGGCGCGGAGATGCGGTCGTACGAACCCCCGTCCCAGTCGCGCGTGATGGCCACCGGCTACGCGGGCGGCGGGAAGTACACCGGCCCGTCGATCACCAGGTCGGTGGGCACGCGGCCATGCAGGTCGGCCGGGTCCTGTGCGAAGCGCGGGTCGATCTCCACCACCGCGCCGTCCGGAACCGTCACGCCGTTGGCGGCCAGCCAGCGCCCCGCACGGGCGCACATGGCCGCGCGGCAGGTGTCGGGCGAGTCGGGCCCTTCAGCGTTCTTCACCGGCGCGAAGCGCTCGGCGCGCGCCATCTCCACCGTGGCCGTGCGGGCAGCCAGCGGCAGGGCGTCGAACATGAACGCCTCGAACTTGATGGCGTTCGGCGCCTGGGGGTCGGAGTCGTCCACCGTGGCCACCTTCTTCTCGGCCCGGTGGAACGGCAGGTCAATCTGGCCACTGGCGATGCGCATGGCGAAGGAGCGGTCGAGGCAGTGCACGCCCGTTGACCCGGCCCAGTAGGTGAGCCCGCCGTCGGCGTCGCGCGCCTCCTCCAACTGCTTCGGCAGGTCGGTGTACTCCACCAGCGCGGTGCGACCGCCCACGGTGGCCATCACCCCCATGCGCTCCTCGGGCGAGGTCTTGGCCACCACCAGCGTGCTCATCTCGGCCTGCGCCATGAGGTGGGCGCCGATCAGCTCGGGGTCTGCGGGGCGCATCAGCGGGTTGTCCACCTGCATGGTCATGATCACGTCGATGCCACGCTCTTCCAGATCGCCCAGCACGGCGGCATGGCCCATGGCGCGGAAGATGCCGCCGTGGCCGTCGGGGGACAGCGCAAGCTGGTCGGGTGCCGCACGCAGGATGTCGCCCGTCGCGGGGTCAACGGCCGGCAGCGTGCCCTGCACGAAGGTGCCAACCGTGCGTGGGTCGAGGCCGAACATGGCGTGCTTCTCGAAGAACGCCACGGTGTCGGCATCGTTGCCCGGTGAGGTCATGAGCCAGAAGGGCAGATCGCACCCGTAGTCGCGGCGGGTTGCCCCAACGCCGGCGGCGTGAATGGCAAATAGCGAGTGCATGGTGACCGGCCCGATGGGGAACATCCCCTTGGGGGCGTCGAAGCCCAGGCGCGTGCCCTGGCCACCCGCCAACAGCACCACGGCCACGCGGTTGTCGCGCAGCGCCTGCTCCCCCACCGCGCGCGCCTCGGCGCGCCCATCGGGGTGGTCGGCCAGACGGTCCACAACCGCGGGGCGTATCTCGCCGTGCTGCGCGTCGGGCTGCCGATCGCGCACCATCGTCTGCACCAGCCGCGTGACGAGCGGCAGGTCGAGTGCTGCGCACTGCATGGCCAGGCGGTTCTGTACCTCGCCGGACAGGGCCTGCACGGAGGCCGCCAGGCGTTGCTGCCCGGCGGCCTCCAGCTGGTCCGTCAGTTCACTCATGCGGGAACGAGGCACACCTTGATGACGCCCTCTTCCCGTGCCTGCATCTTGCGGTAGCCATCGGCAGCCTGCTCCAGCGGCAGCTCGGTGGTGAGCAGCGGAGCCGGGTCAACGCGGCCGGCCTTCACCGCGTCGAGCAGCTCGGGGAAGTAGGCCGGGCCCGGCACAAGGCCACCGGTGATGGTGATGTTGCGCAGGAACTGGTCGAACCAGTTGATCTCGGGCACGTTCTGCATGAAGTGGTCCATGCCGAGGCAGGCAATCGCGCCACCGGCACGCACGGTGGCGTGGGCGGCGGCCATCGACGACTTGCCGCTGATGCTGTCGACCACCACGTGCGCACCCTCACCGTTGGTCATCTCAAGCACCTGCTCCTTGATCTCGTCGGTGTCGCGCGACGTGACCACACCGGTGGCACCAAGCTGCGTGGCGACCTCGAGGCGGTCCTCGTGGTGGCCGAGCGCGATGATGTTGGCGCCGTCCATGGCGGATGCGCCGTGAATGGCCGAGAGGCCCACGGCGCCGTCACCGATGACCACCACGTTGTAGCCCGGCTTCATGCCGGCGGTGCGAAGGCCGTGCCAACCCGTGGACATCACGTCCACCAGCGGCAGCATGGTCTTCTGGCGGTCCATGCCGGCCAGCTCGTCGGGCATCTGCACCAGCGTGGTGCTGGCAAGCGGCACGCGCACGTACTCGCTCTGGCCACCCTGCGTGCCGCCGCCGTGCTGCCAGGTGCGGGGCGCCCAGCCGAACAGCGACCACGAGTTGCACGACGAGTGCAGGTGCTCCATGCACATGGGGCAGGTGCCGTCGAGAATCGAGCACGAGGCAAGAACGCGGTCGCCGGGGCGCAGGTTGGTCACCTCGCTGCCGACCTCCTCGACCGTGCCGATGAACTCGTGGCCAAGGCGCGAGCCGGGCTC
>CANGAY010000007.1 GCA_947451735.1 Actinomycetota bacterium | reverse complement strand
GTGCTTGCGATGTCGCTCCCCATCACCGTCACGGCCGACGATGGCCTGCTGCCCGCAGCGCTCCGCACCGATGCCGCGCACGGCATGCAGCACGCCCTGCTGGCCGCCGCCGCC
Organism: Actinomycetota bacterium; assembly: GCA_947451735.1. GTDB lineage: Bacteria > Actinomycetota > Thermoleophilia > Miltoncostaeales > Miltoncostaeaceae > SYFI01. Next base: position 11,145 of record CANGAY010000007.1, on the reverse strand, counting down.
CTGTTGCTCGTGGGCATCGTCGCCGCATTCCGCATGCCCCGGGTGGTGGGCCCGGGTGCGCGCATCACCGCGATGGTGTCGGGCACCGATGTGCCCAACGTGACGAGGCGCGATTGACCAAGGGCGCATATCTGGCGCTGGTGGCCCTGCTGGTGTTCACCATGGGCACCAGCATCATCACCCCGCTCCTGCCGCTGTACGCCGGCGAGTTCAATCTGTCGAACGGCACGCTCACGCTGCTGTTCGCCACGTACACGGCCACCGTGGTGCCCACCATGCTGGTGGCCGGCAACCTGAGCGACCGCGTGGGCCGCAAGCGCGTGCTCATCCCGGCAATGCTGGTGCTGGGTGCGGGGTCGATCGTGTTCGCCTTCACCGAGACGGTGCCCATGCTGTTCGTGGGCCGCGTGCTGCAGGGCCTGGCGGTGGGCATGTTCCTGGGCGTGGGCACGGCGTTTGTGGTGGATCACGCCATCCCCGCCAAGCGCGCGGTGGCCGCCATGGCCGCCGGTGCGTTCTTCCGTCTGGGCTTCGGCCTGGGCCCGGGCATGGCGGGTCTGGTGGCCGAGTACTGGGGCAACCCCATCCACCGCCCGTTCGAGGTGCACCTGGTGCTGCTGGCCGTCGGTCTGGGCTGCGTGATGGTGGCCAGCGAGACGGTGCCGCGCAGGAAGTTCAAGATCGAGGTGCGCGTGGGCGTGCCCAAGGGGCAGATGCGGGGCTTCGCCGGCTTCATGGCGCCCGCGGCGTTCACCATGAGCTTCATGGAGGGCACCGTGCTGTCGGTGGTGCCGCTCTACCTCTATAAGACGCTGGGTGAGCGCAACGTGGCCATCGCCGGCCTGTGCGGATTCCTGGTGCTGGGCCTCGGCGGCATGACGCCCATCTTCACCCGCAACATCGCGCCGCGGAAGGCCGTGATGATCGGCCTGGGCGTGTCGGCGCTGGTCACGTGGCTCATCGCCGCGGCCGCGGTGGCCGGCAGCGCCGTGCTGGTGGTGGTGGCCGCGGGCATCATCGGCTTCGTCAACGGGCTCATCCTGCAGGGCGCCACGGTCATCTGCGGCACGGTGGTGCCGCTGCAGGAACGCGGCAAGTTGCTGTCGTCGCTCTACATGTGCGCGTACGCCGGAACGGTGCCCGCGGTGGGCCTGGGGTACCTGTCGCTGGCAATCGGCCTCACCGGCACGCTGGTGGTGTTCAGCGCAGTCGCATGCCTGCTGGCGGGGTGGGTCATCATCTTCGGCAGGCGGCTTTTCCCGCGGGTCATCCCGTATGAGGAGCCGGTCGCGCTACCCTCGCCCGCGTGAGCGACGACATCACATCGATTCTCAAGGGCTGGGGCGAGCCCGCGTACCGCATCAAGCAGGTGGAGGATGCGCGGCGCAGCGGCATCCGTTCGTGGGAAGACGTGACCACCCTGCCCAAGGCGCTGCGCGAGAAGCTCACCGAGGTGGTGCCGCTGTGGAGCGTCACGCCCGAGGCCGTGGCCGAGAGCAGGGACGGCACTCTCAAGTGGCGCCTTCGCACCAACGACGGCATGGCCATCGAGAGCGTGCTCATCAAGCACGCGCGCGGCAGGCGCACCCTGTGCGTGTCGAGCCAGGCCGGCTGCGCGCTGGGCTGCAAGTTCTGCGCCACCGGTGCCATGGGACCGGGCCGCGACCTCACTGCGCGTGAGATCGCCGATCAGGCATTCCTCGCCGCCGACGTGGCACGCGAGGCCGACGCCCGCGTGAGCAACGTGGTGTTCATGGGCATGGGCGAGCCGCTGCAGAACACCGAGGCGGTGTTCGGCGCAATCCGCGAGATGCACTCGCCCGACGGTCTCGGCATCTCGGCCCGCCAGATCGCCGTGTCCACCGCCGGATGGGTGCCGGGCATCGACGAGCTCATGAACTTCGACATCCCCGTGCGCCTCGCCCTGTCGCTGCACGCGGCCGACGACGCCACGCGCGACCAGCTCATGCCCATCAACAAGCGCTGGCCCATCGCCAACGTGCTGGCGCAGTGCCGTCGCTACGCCGACCGCACCGGCCGCCGCGTGTTCATCGAATACCTCATGCTCGAGGGCGTCAACGACTCGGTTGCCGACGCCAAGCGCCTCGCCACCATCCTGCGCGATGGCCGCTTCCACGTGAACCTCATCGAGTACAACGCCACCGGTGGCGAGTACCAGGGCTCATCGCAGGAGCGCCGTCGCCGCTTCGCCGAGGAACTCGAGTCGGCCGGGCTCTACCCGTCGCTGCGCCGCTCCCGCGGGGCCGACATCGCCGCCGCCTGTGGGCAGCTGGCGAATACCGGGGTCTAGGGCAACCCAAAACCCCAAACCCTTGTCACGGCCGGGGCCAGTGGTTCGGTGCGCGGACTATTCGGCGAAACGTGATCGGGATTTGCGGGGGCCGCAAATCCATGATCACCGGCTCATGCGTCCGCGCACCGAACCACTGGCCCCGTCTGGGCCTTCGGTGCTCAGGACTGCAGGGCCTCGGCTCCCGGTGCCGCCATGACGACGTCGTATTCGCGGACGTCGTACTCGGCGACCTTCTCGATGAAGTACGGGTCCTTCGCGATGATCGCGTCCACCTCGTCACGGGTGACGCCGGTGGCCACGATCAGTCCGCCCTGAAGCGGTACCTCGCGCCCGGCCGCGATGAACACGCCGGCCTGCGCGTGCTCGCGAACCCAGTCGCGGTGCGCGTCGAGGTGCACTTCCACCTCGTCAATGGGCTTGAGGTACCGCCCCAGCAGCAGGAACATCGCTGATCAGACCTTGCAGGCGCCGAGCGACGCGATGAGGCGGTCGGCGTCGGGGCTCTCGAGCGGGGGCACCTGGTCGACGTCGACGATGATGCCGTTGGCGTCGATCACGTAGGTGCAGCGACCCGAGATGCCGGCCTGGTCCATGTACACGTCGTACGCCTGGGCGACCGCACCCTTGGGGTGGAAGTCGGCGAGGAAGTGCACGTTGTTGGCCTTCATCTGCTCCTTGAAGGCGGCGAGCGTCCACTTGCTGTCGACACTCACGCCGATGACCACTGCGCCGGCGTACGGCGAGTCATCTGCGGCGATCGCGGTGAACCAGTCGGTGCACACGGGCGAGAAGGCCAGCGGGTAGAAGTTGAGGTACACGGGCTGGCCGCGGAACTGCGAGAGGGTCACCTCTTCGCCATCGCTGTTCGCCAGGGTGAAGTCGGGTGCCTCGGTGCCGATCTCAAGGGCCATGCGGGTTCTCCTGCCTTCTCGGGGTAAACGACGATGGCAGGCTAGCGGCCGCGGGCCATGGGTGGGGCGCGCAACGCGCCTCTCACCGCTGCCGCCTGCGCTGTGGCTATGTTTCCCGCATGGCCCCCAGCCCCGACAACGCACGTCGTCGCATGCCCTCGGGTCCGCCCGTGGGTGGCTGGGGCTTCGGCGCCAAGGGCATCACCTCGGGCTTCTGGATCGCCTTGGTGGTGGTGCAGGTGCTGCTCGCCATCTTCCTGCTGGCAGAGGCCTACACCGGCTACGGCGTGCTCGTTGCCATTCTGGCGCTGGCCGCCGCGGTCAACCTCATCCCGTGAGCGGCGATCCGGAGGCGCTCGCCGAGCTCCTCCGTGCGGCACGCCCAGACGTCGAGCCATTTGATCTGACCCCCGATGATCTGCACGCCCTCGTGGTGGAGGTGGGGGGCGACCCGGACGATGCGGCGCTCATCGGCGCGGCACTCGTCGCCTGGGAGCAGATGCTGGCCTAGGCACCCACCAGGCCGCCGGGTGCCGGAGCCAGGTCGAGCCGATTGGCAAGCGCGGTCATCAGGGCATCGTCCACCACGTCGCGGTCGGGGTCGCCACCCTCGGCGGCGATTGACGTGGCCACCACGTCGGGCGCCCCGCAGGCCGACATGATGCGGAACCACTCCAGATCGGGGTCGCGGTTGAGGCCGATGCCGTGCATGGTGACGCCCTCGGCCACGCGGATTCCCACGCTGCCCACCTTGCGTCCCTCCACGTACGTGCCCATGCGGTCGTGGTCCGATTCGGCCGCGGGCACCCCGCAGGCGTGGCAGGTGTCGGTCATGGCGTCCACCAGTGCCTGCACGAAGCGTCGTACGCCTCGGCCCCCGCGCAGGTCGTGCAGCACGTAGGCCGTCGTCTGCCCGGGGCCGTGCCAGGTCATCTGGCCACCCCGGTCGGTCGGCACGCACGTGGCGTCCATACCGGCAAGCACCTCGTCGGTGATGAACAGGTCCTCGCGCCTGCCGTGGCGGCCGTAGGTGTACACCGGCTCGTGTTCGAGCAGCCAGATGACGGTGGGCGATTGGCCCGAGCGCACCAGGTGGGCCAGGCGGCGCTGCTCGTCCCAGGCCGCGATGTACCCGATGCGCTCGGTGCGGGCGACCAGTGCGGGCTGCATCACACCAGCAGGGCGGCGGGGTGCTCCAGCAGCTCGGCGATGCGGGCCAGGAACGTGGCGGCCTCGGCGCCGTAGGCAACCCGGTGGTCAACCGACAGCGTGAGCGTCATCACCTCGCGCACCACCACGTGGCCATCCACCACCACCGGGCGTTCCACGGAGCGTCCCACGGCGACGATTGCGGGCTCCGGGGCGTTGATGACGGCGTGGAAGCGGTCAACGCCGAACATGCCGAGGTTGCTCACCGACAGCGCCGAGCCCTCCAGCTCGTCCGGGCGCAGCTCGCCGGCCCGGCCGCGTCGTGCGAGGTCACGCACCTCCGCCGCGATCTGCGGCACGCCCTTCTGGTCGGCGTTTCGCACCACCGGCACGATGAGCCCACCCGGCACCGACACGGCCACGCCGATGTCCACCGACTGCGGCACCACCAGCTCGTCGCCGTCGAGGCGCGAGACCATGTCGGGGCGCTCGCGGGCCGCCATGGCCACGGCGCGGATGACCAGGTCGTTCACGCTCGGCCGCTGGTCCTCGGGCAGCGCCACGCGCAGGTCCGCCCGGGCGGCCTCGAGCGCGGTGGTGTCGATGTCGCGCTCGAGGGTGAAGTCGGGCACCGCGTGCGCGTCGGTCATGCGGCGGCTGATGGTCTGCTGCAGGCGGGTGAGCGGGGTGCGCCTGCCCGCGGGCCAGTCCTCGCGCGGGGTTGGGGCCGGGAGCTTCGGGGGTACCGGTTGTGATGGGGCGCCGCCGCCGAGAGGGGTCGGGGTTGACGGGGTCGACGGGGGCGCCGATGCCGAAACCCCTGCCCCAATTGGCGCCGCCGGTCCGTCTGTGGTGGCCGAAATCTCTGGGGAGTGGGTTCCCGGCGGTTCCACCCCTGTCGCGCCGCCGATGGCCGCCTCCACGTCGTGCTTCACGATGCGGCCACCCGGGCCCGTGCCGGTGATCGTGGCGAGGTCGATGCCGTGGTGTGCGGCGATGTTCCGGGCCAGCGGGGATGCGGCGATGCGGTCGCCGGTTGCGGTCACCGGGGGTGCTGCCGCCGGGGCGGTTGGTGGCGGTGGCGGTGGGGCCTGAGGCGATGCGGCTGGTGGGGCGGTTGGGGCCGCTGCCGTGATGGTGTCGGCCGTTCCGTCGTCCGCCGTCGGGATACCCGTCGTGACAGTGCCTTCAGACGGCGCCGCTGCTCCGTCGCCGATGCGTGCGATCGGTGCGCCCACATCGAGGGTGTCGCCCTCCTGGGCGATGATCGCCAGGGTGCCGTCGTTCGGCGCCTCCACGGTCATCGTGGCCTTGTCGGTCTCGATCTCCACCAGCGGCTCGCCCTTGGCCACCTGGTCGCCATCGGCCTTGAACCAGCGGAGGACGGTGCCCTCCTCCATGGTGTCCGACAGCTTGGGCATGAGCATCTCGGGCATCAGGCCACTCCCCGTCCGATGTTGGCAAGCACGGCGGCCACCACGTCCGCGGGTTGCGGCAGCGCGGCCTGCTCCAGGTTCTTCGCGTACGGCATGGGTACGTCGGCGCAGTTCACGCGGCCGATGGGGGCGTCGAGCCAGTCGAAGCAGGCCTCGTACAGGTGGGTGGCCAGCCCGGCGCTGATGCCGTACTCGGGCCACCCCTCGTCCACGATCACGGCGTGGCCGGTGCGGCGCACGCTGCCGGCCAGGGTGTCGAGGTCGAGCGGGCGGAAGGTGCGGGGGTCGATCACCTCCACCTCGATGCCCTGCGACGCCAGTTCCTCCGCGGCCTGCAGTGCCACCCACACCATGCGCGAGTGCGCGATGACGGTGCAGTGCGTGCCGGGGCGGCGTACCACGGCCTGTCCGAATGGGATGAGGTCATCCGGGCCGCCCACCGGGCCCTTCTTGCCGTAGAGCCCCTCGTTCTCGATGAAGATGACCGGGTCGTCGTCACGGATGGCGGTCTTCAGCAGGCCCTTGGCGTCCTCGGGGGTGGACGGGCACACCACCTTCAGGCCGGGCACGTGGGCGAACCATGCATCGAGGGTCTGCGAGTGCTGCGACGACAGCTGGTGACCGCCGCCGCCGGGCATGCGGATGACTATGGGCACCGACGCCTGCCCGCCGAACATGTAGTGGATCTTGGCCGCGTTGTTCACGATCTGGTCCATCGCCAGGATCACGAAGTTGACGGTCATGATCTCCACCACCGGGCGCAGCCCCGCCATGGCGGCGCCGATGGCCATGCCGGTGAACCCGGCCTCGGTGATGGGCGTGTCAACCACCCGCTCGGGGCCGAACTCGGCGAGCAGGCCGCGGGTCACCTTGAAGGCCCCGTCGAAGCCCGCGATGTCCTCGCCGAGCAGGAACACGTCGGGGTCGCGCGCCAGTTCCTCGCGCAGCGCCTGATTCAGGGCATCGCGGTACGCGACCGGCTTGGCGGCGTCGGTACTCATGGCATCAGCGCCCCGCCCCGCGCGTCGTCGTTGAACGGGTTGGCGTACACGTCGTCGGCCAGTTCGGCCACGGGCACCTCGGGGCTGGACTCCGCGAATGCCGCGGCATCCTCCACCACCGCCTCCACCTCGGCCTTCATGGCCGCGATGTCGTCGGCCGTCATCACGGCCTCGCCCAGCAGCACGCGCTCGAAGGTGATGATCGGGTCGCGCAGGCGCCACCGCTCCTTCTCCTCGGCGTCGCGCACGGTGTCGGGGTCGCTCATCGAGTGGCCGCGATAGCGGTAGGCCAGCAGCTCCACACAGGTGGGGTTGCCTTCCTCGCGCGCGATGCGCGTGGCCTCGGCCACCGCCCCGCGCACGGCCAGCACGTCCATGCCGTCCACCTTCCAGGCGGGGATGCCGTACGCGTTGCACCGCGTGTACAGATCCTCCTCCGCAGCGGCGTGCCCCAGCGACGTGCCCATGCCGTACTGGTTGTTGAGGATGAGGAACACCACGGGCAGGTCCCACAGGCCTGCCATGTTGAAGCACTCGGCCACCACGCCCTGATTGGTTGCGCCGTCGCCGAACATGGTCACCGACACCTGATCGGTCTTGCGGTAGCGCGCCGCGTACGCCAGCCCCAGGCCCAGCGGCACGGAGCCGCCCACGATGCCGTAGCCGCCGTAGAACGACCGCTCCTTGTCCATCAGATGCATTGATCCGCCCCGGCCACCGCACAGGCCGGTTGACCTGCCGAGCAGTTCGGCCATCACCGCGCGCGGGTCGGCCCCGCGCGCGAGCGCCTGGCCATGCTCGCGGTACGTCGAGGTGAGGGGGTCATCGGCGCGCATGGCGCTGACGGTGCCCACCACGGCCGCCTCCTCCCCGATGGCCAGGTGCAGGAACCCCCCGATGCGCCCGGCCATGTACTCCTCGGATGCCTTCTCCTCGAAGCGCCGGATGAGGTACATCGACCGGAACATGTCGCGCATGTCCGCTGCCTCGGCCCCCGCGGCGGTACTCATCGGGGCTGCTCCAGATGCAGTTCCATCACGGTGACGTCGCGCCACGCACCGTTCACGTGGCCGTGGGCGTGGTGCGTGCCCACCTCACGGAATCCGCGGCTGGCCGCCAGCGCCATGCCGCCGGCGTTGTCCTCGAGGATCATGCCCACCAGCTTCCAGTACCCCAGCGCCGGGGCCTCGGCGATGAGCGCGTCGAGCATCTGGCCACCCAGCCCGCGACCGTGCGCGCGCTCGGCGATGTACACGGTGTACTCACCCACGCCGTCGTACCACTCGCGATGCGAGAACGGCGCGAGCGCCGACCAGCCCACCACGCCGTCGTCGTCCTCGAGCACCCACACCGGGGCGCGGTCGCCGCGTGCGGCCAGCCACCGCGTGCGTTCGTCGCCGCCGTGCGGCCCCGCGGCGAATGTGGCCACGCCGCTGGCGATGGCCTCGTCGTAGATGGCGCCGATCTCCACCGCGTCACGCGGCGTGGCGGCGCGGATGCGTGATGGCGACGACACGCCGACCAGCATAGGCCAGCGCGTCGTCGCCATCGGCGGCATCGCCTACTTCACCCCGATGTCGGCGGGGCGATCCTTCAGCGTCATCGTCACGGTCTGCGACTTGCCGTCGCGCAGCACGGTGACGGTGATCTGGTCGCCCACCTTGCGGCTGGCCACCGCCTCGGCCACGTCGGCCATGTCGGTGACGGGCTTGCCGTTGACGGCCACGATGAGGTCGCCACCCGTGGGCACGGCCGCGTCGGCCTTGTCGGCGGCCTTCAGGCCCGCATCGCTTGCCGGCCCCCGGTTGTCAAGCGATGCGATGACCACGCCCCGCTTGCCGTCGAGCCCCAGCTTCTGCGCCAGCGCCGGCGTGAGCTCGCGCCCCTGGATGCCGATCCACGCGTGCTGCGCCTTGCCGCCGCTGATGATGGAGTCGACGATGGGGCGCACGGTGTCGATGGGTACGGCGAAGCCGATGCCCACGTTGCCGCCGTTCTCGCTGGCGATCTGCGAGTTGATGCCGATCACCCGGCCGTCGTTGTCGAACAGCGGGCCACCGGAGTTGCCCTGGTTGATGGCGGCATCGGTCTGGATGGCGTTCTGGATGGTGAACCCGCTGGGCGACTGGATGGCACGCTTGAGCGCCGACACGATGCCGGTGGTCGCCGTGCCCGAATAGCCGTACGGGTTGCCGATTGCCACCACGTCCTGCCCCACGGTGAGATCGCCGCTGTTGCCGAGCGGCACGGGGTGCACGCCCGCGGGCACCTTGCTCACCTTGATCACCGCGACGTCGGTGCTCTTGTCCACGCCGAGGATGGTGCCCTTGCCCTCGGTGCCGTCCTGGAAGGTGACGGTGGTCTTGGTGGCCCCATCCACCACGTGGGCGTTCGTGACCACGTGACCCTGATCGTCGATGAGGAATCCCGAGCCGAGGCTGCCCCCCTGGGCGGTCTCGTTGCTGATGAGCACCACGGCGGGCGATTCGCGCTTCACCACCTGCTCAACCGAGAGGCCCCTGGTCGTGGCGGGCGTCTCTGCGGCAGCGGCGTCGCTCGACGTGCTGCTCACCGACGTGGACAGGCCCGATGCGCTCTCGCGGATGATGGTGGTGTCACCACCCCCCAGTTGTCCGGTGCCGGCCAGCACACCGATTGCGGCGACGGCCCCGATGACCGCCGGGAGGGCGAGTGTTCCCGCCTTGCGCCAGCCACTGGGCGTGGTGGGCTCCTCGGGTGTGGTGGGCTCCTGCAGGTCCTGCATGCGGCGTCGCTCCGGGTTCGGTGGCCTGATTCGTACGTGGTGGTTTGTACCCCGCGTGCGTTAGCGGCGTATTAGGAACACCTTGCCACGTGATCTGTGCGGCACGTCACTGAGTACCATCACGGAGTCCGAGTCTCCCTGAAGAAGGCACGTGCATGGCCGAGCGGGTTCTGGTGGTGGACGACGAGAAGTCCATCCGCACCATCGTGGAGTACGCGCTGAAGGACGGCGGGTTCGAGGTGGTCTCGGCAAGCCGCGGGGATGACGCGCTCGAGATCGTCGAGAAGGAGCCCATCGACCTGGTCGTGCTCGACCTCATGCTGCCTGGCATCGACGGCATGGAGGTGTGCCGCCGTATCCGCGCACACCGCAATGTGCCCATCATCATGCTGTCGGCGCGCGGCGACGAGGTGGACAAGGTGCTCGGCCTCGAGATGGGTGCCGACGACTACGTGACCAAGCCCTTCTCGCCCCGCGAACTGGTGTCGCGCGTGAAGGCCAACCTGCGCCGCGCGAAGGTGGCCACCACCACCACGGCGGAGGATCCGATCCGCGTGGGCGATCTCGAGGTGGACCCCGCGGCACGCACCGTGATGCGCGATGGCGAGCAGGTCAACCTCACCTACTCCGAGTTCGAGATCCTGCTCAAGCTGCTCAAGTCGCCCCGGCGTGTGTTCACCCGTGAGGAGCTGATGGATCACCTGTGGAAGGGCTCCTTCTACGGCGATCTGCGCAGCGTCGACGTGCACGTGCGGCACCTGCGCCAGAAGGTGGAGCGCGACGCCGCCAACCCAGTGCTCATCCGCACCGTGCGCGGTGTGGGGTACGCGTTCGGGCGGGAGGACGGGCCGGCGGAGTGAGTGCCCGGGGGCGCACCGGCCTGCAGACCTGGCTCATCGGGTCGTTCATCGCGGTGGGTGCGGTGGCCAGCCTGCTGGTGCTGCTGGTGCTGTTGCCCACGCTCGAGTCGAGCGTTGTGTCGGCGGCCACCGACCGGGTCTCGCTCGCCACCACCAACTCCCTCAAGGGGCTCACGGTGCTGCCCGGCACCGGCCTCAGCGTCACCGAGGCCGAGGCCAAGGCCTTCTCGGCGTCCGCGGCATCGGCCGTGAAGGGCGCCGCCCGGTTCGTGGGGGCCGACGGCATCGCGTACCCGGCCGGCGACCCCACCATCGTGGCCACGTTCGACCCCACCGACTACGGACCCGAGGCCAAGGCCCTGCAGGCGACCAACCCCGGTGAGCCGGTGCGGCCGCGCGTGGCCGAGCAGCCCGATGGGTCGCGCATCATCTATTCGGCCGTGGGGGTCACGCATCTGGGTGCCGAGGTGGGCGTGCTCGAGGTGGCGGTGCCGGTGCCGCGTCCGACCGAGGAGATCGGGGTGCTGCAGCGCCGCATCATCCTCGCCGTCATCACGGTGTTGGTGCTGGCCACCCTGGCGGGCCTGGCGCTGTCGCGCGTGCTCGGCCGGCGCATCGGGCGCGTGGCCCGTACCGCCGCGGCCATGGCGGGTGGCGACATGTCGGCGCGTGCGCCCGCCACATCGCCGCGGGAGGTGGCCACGTTGGCC
>CANGAY010000006.1 GCA_947451735.1 Actinomycetota bacterium | reverse complement strand
GGGCACCGAGCCGGTCGCAGGTGAACTCGAACACCGTGCGCGTGTAGTAGTCGAGCCCGCGCACCAGCGTCGGGTCCTCCTCGTACGCGATGCCCAGCAGGCGCAGGCCCTCCAGCACACGCTCGTGGTGTTCGCGGGCGTCGTCGGTGAGGTTGTCGAGCAGGCGCGGGGCGTCGGCCATCACGGCCTGCACGGCGTCGTCCTTCATGTCGAACAGGCGCAGCGGGTTCTCGTGCATGCGCTCGCGGGCGTCCTTGGGCAGCGACTCCTCGTGGGGCGCCAGGTGCGCCAGCAGGCGCTCACGGTACGGGCCGCGCCCGTCGGGGTCGCCCATCGACGAGATGCGCAGGCGCACCTCGGGCACGCCGAGGCGGTCGTACAACTCGGCGAGCAGGGCGATCATCTCGACGTCGAGCAGCGGGTCCTCGCTGCCGAACGCCTCCGCGCCCACCTGCCAGTGCTCGCGGAAGCGGCCCGACTGCGGGGCCTCGTACCGGAACATGGGCGCCAGGTACCACAGCTTCACCGGCTGCGGCAGCTTGTGCATGCCGTTCTCCACATACGCCCTGGCCACCGGTGCAGTGCCCTCGGGGCGCAGCGTGAGGCTGCGACCGCCGCGGTCGTCGAAGGTGTACATCTCCTTGCGCACGATGTCGGTTGCCGTGCCCACCCCGCGCACGAACACCTCGGTCTCCTCGAACGTGGGCGTGGTGATGCGGCCGAAGCCGTTGGCCGCCATCAGGTCGGCAGCCGCGCGCTCGATGAGCGCACGCACCCGCGACTCGGCGGGCAGCACATCGCGGGTCCCGCGTGGCGGCACTAGGAGCGTCCCGTCTGCTTCATCCAGCGCTTCATGGCCATCTTGTGGCTCAGGCGGTCGAGCAGCATGCCGAGTGGGATCATCAGCACGGCGACGCCCACGGCCCACCCCAGGGCCACCAGCGGGGTGTCGTGATTGATGTAGATGAGAAAGAGCAGGAAGATGGCACCCGCGATGCCGCTGCGGATGAGCACGCTCTTCATGCCGGCGCGGCGAGGCGCGCCCTTGGGCAGGCCGTCGCTGCGGCCGGCCGGGTGCTCCCCGGCCTCCTCGGCGGCGATCTTCGACTCGTATCGCTCGTTCTTGACGGGCGGTGGGCCTGCATTTGGCCTGCGACGCTTCTTGGGGGCGATCCCTCAGTCCTCCGGAATGATCTGTGCCGGGTTGAATCGCGGGAGCCCCAGTGATGCAGGGGTGACCCCGGTGAGCGCGTCGCGCGGCACCAGCCCGACGAGCTCTGACGCGCCGATGATACGGCCCCGGCGGGCGGCCTCGCTGCGCACGCGGGCCACAACGTCACTCAGCGGGGTTCGACGGGAGTCCTCGATGTTCATCGACACCTGCGCCAGACCGGTGCGGGCGCACATGAGCCCGAGGGCACGCACCCCTGCGAGCCCGCCATCGCGACCCCCCTCGCGCACGGCGGCGGCAATGGCCCGGGCGTCGTCGAGATCGCCATCGTCGAGCCACATGTTCCACGCGATGAGGGGCCCACGGGCCCCGACGAGCGTGACCCCGGCCCGGTGCCAGACACCGCCCGGTGTCTGGCACCGGGCGGTGTCTGGCACCGGGAAGTCCGGGGGCATCGTGCCGATGGCGTCGTGGCGGAAGCGGGCCGGGCGCTCGCGGCCCGGGCCCGCTGCGCGGCCGTAGAGGAAGCATGGGATGCAGGCCTCGGTCGCGATTCGGGCGGCTGCCGCATTCGCGGCGGCGATGGCCGCCGGCATGCGCGATTCGTCGAGCGCCACGAACGGCAGCACGTCGAGTGCGCCCACCCGTGGGTGCACGCCCCGCTGCGCACCCAGGTCGATGACCTCGGCTGCCGCGATGGCCAGCGCAACGCCGGCGTCCACCAGCGCACCGGCCGATCCGGCCAGCGTGATGACGGTGCGGTCGTGGTCGGCGTCGCTGTGCACGTCGAGCACGCGCACCCCCGGAACCCAGCAGGTCGCCACCAGCCGCTCGATGCGGTCGGGATGGGTGCCCTCGCTACAGTTGGGCACGGCCATCAGGTCAGTGTCCATCAGGTCATCACTCATCGGGGTCGCCCCTGCGCACGCTCGTCAGGCTGCTCACATTCCTCAGGCCGTACAAGTGGTCCGTCGTCACCACGGCGGTGGCCGCGCTGGTCCTGATGGCCTGCACGATCACCCTGCCATACCTCACCCGCCGGGTCATTGATGACGTGCTGAACGGCCAGCAGCAGGATGCGCTTCTGCCGCTGGTCATCGCCGTCATCGTGGTGGGCGTGGTGCGTGCCATCTTCGCCCTGATGCGCCGCATCATGGCCGGATACGTCAGTTTGGCCGTCGAGTTCGACCTGCGCGACATGGTGTTCGCGCACCTGCAGCGGCTCTCGTTCGGCTACTTCGACCGCATGCCCGTGGGCCAGTTGATGTCGCGGGCCACGAGCGACCTGCAGACCGTGCGGTTCTTCCTGGGCTACGGCCTCATCTTCCTCTTCATGCACGTGTTCACGCTGGTGTTCGTCACCGTGGTGCTGCTGCTCATCAACGTGCCGCTCACCATCCTGGCGCTGCTCATGGGGCCCGCGCTGGCGCTGGTGGCCGTGCGTTCGAGCAAGCGCACCCACCCGGTGCTGGTGGACGTGCAGCAGAAGGAGGCCGATGTCACACAGACCGCCGAGGAGAGCATCGCCGGCATCCGCGTGGTGAAGGCCTTCGGCCAGGAGGTGGCGCAGGCCGACCGCTTCTCGGTGCGCGCCAGCGCGGAGTTCAGCCGCAGCATGGACGCCGCCCGCCTGCAGAGCTTCTACCAGTCGCTCATGGGATTCCTGCCCGTGGTTGGCGTGTCGGTGGTCATCGCCGTGGGCGGCGTGCTCACCATCAACGGGGTGCTCACTCTGGGCGAGTTCGTGCAGTTCTACCTGTACCTCTCGCTGCTGGTGTTCCCATTCCGCAGCATCGGCATGCTCATCGGCAACGCCCAGCGCGCGGCGGCCAGCGGCCAGCGCGTGTTCGAGATCCTCGACACCGAGCCCGAGATCGTGGAGCCCGCCGTGCCGGTGCCGCTGCCCGCAGACGGCGGCGGTGCCGTGCACATCGAGGGCGTCACCTTCGGATACGACCCCGACCGCCCGGTGCTGCGCGACATCAACCTCGACATCCCGGCAGGCCGCGTGGTGGCCATCATCGGCGCCACGGGATCGGGCAAGAGCACCATCACGCAGCTCATCCCCCGCTTCTACGACCCGCAACACGGCCGCGTGCTGCTGGACGGCGTTGATGTGAGGGACGCCGCGCTCGACGACGTGCGGCGCGCGGTGGGCATGGTGGGCCAGGAGCCCTTCCTGTTCAGCGACACCGTGCGCGCCAACATCGCGTTCGGCCGCCCGGAGGCCACCGACGAGGAGGTGTTCCTCGCGGCCCGGCGCGCCCAGGCCGACTCGTTCATCAGGGCGCTGCCCGAGGGCTACGACACCGTGGTGGGCGAGCGCGGCTTCACGCTGTCGGGGGGCCAGCGCCAGCGCATCGCCATCGCCCGGGCGTTCCTGGTCGACCCGCGGGTGCTGGTGCTCGACGAGGCCACGGCATCGGTGGACGCCTCCACCGAGCGCGAGATCTCCCGCGCGCTGCAGCAGGTGATGGAGGGCCGCACCACCATCATCATCGCCCACCGCCTCAGCACCATCAGCCTGGCCGACGAGATCGTGCTGGTGGACGACGGCCGCATCGCCGACCGCGGCACCCACGACGACCTGTTCGCCCGCAGCCCCCTCTACCGCGAGATCCACGACCAGGGGCTGGCCCGCCCCGACGAGCTCGTGGCCAGGGACGCCTGATGAGTTCGCGACCGGTGGGGCACGGACACGCGGGCGGCATGCTGGGCCCGGTGCGCGACGAGGAGGACGAGCCGCGCCCCAACACGCGCCCCAAGCGCAACTTCCGCCGCCTCATCCCCTACTTCCGCCCGTATCGCACCCGCGTCACCTGGACCATCGTGCTCATGCTGGTGGTCACGGCCGCCGGGCTCGCCGGGCCCGCGCTGGCCCAGGTGGCCATCGACGACGGCATTCAGCAGGGCTCCATTCCCGCCCTCGTCACCATCGTGGGCATCTTCGTGGTCATCGGCCTCATCGGCTGGATCGCCGGCTACTGGCAGTCGTACCTGTCGTCGTGGGTGGGCGAGCGCGTGCTGCTCGACCTGCGCCGCCAGCTGTTCCGCCACATGATGCGGCTCGAACTGGGGCACCACGAGCGCACGCCCACGGGCCGCAGTGTGAGCCGGCTCACCTCCGACATCGAGGCCATCAACCAGTTGGTGGTGGAGGGCGCCACCTCGCTGGTGATCAACGGCCTCACCCTCATCGGCGTCATCATCATCCTGCTCGCGTACGACTGGAAGCTGGCGCTCGCGGCGTTCGCCATCTTCCCCATCCTCGCCCTCGGCACGTGGTGGTTCCGGGTGCGCGCCACGGCGGCGTACCGCCTCACCCGCGAGCGCGTGGCCAGCGTGCTGACGGTGCTGCAGGAGAACCTCTCGGGCATCCGCGTGGTGCAGGCCCACGGCCGCCAGGAGGAGGCCCGCCGCCGGTTCCGCGAGGCCAACGCCGACTACCGCTCGGCCAACATGAGCACCATCACGGTGTCGGGCATCTACTTCCCCGGCGTCGAGCTGCTGGCGGCGCTCGGCACCGCGCTCATCCTCTGGTACGGCGGCAACCGTGTGCTCAACAGCGACCTGAGCGTGGGCGTCATGGTGGCGTTCATCGGCTACCTGTCGTCGTTCTTCGACCCGATCCAGCAGCTGTCGCAGCTGTACAACACGTTCCAGTCGGCCATGGCGGCCCTGGAGAAGATCTTCGGGGTGCTCGAGACCGACCCGCGCATCAGCGACCGCACCGAAGCCGTTGACCTGCCCGACATCGCGGGCCGCGTGCGCCTCGAGCACGTGTCGTTCGGGTACGGCCGCGAATACGTGATCCGCGACGTGACCCTCGACATCGAGCCCGGCAGCACCGTGGCCCTGGTGGGTGCCACCGGCGCCGGCAAGAGCACGCTGGCCAAGCTCATCGCGCGGCTGTACGACCCCGACGAGGGCGTGGTGTCGATCGACGGCATCGACCTGCGCGATGTGCGCGAGGAGTCGCTGCGGTCGGAGATGGGCATCGTTCCCCAGGAGGGGCATCTCTTCAGCGGCACCATCGCCGACAACGTGCGCTTCGCACATCCGCTTGCGACCGACGACGACGTGCGCCGTGCGCTTGACGCCGTGGGGGCCCTGGAGTTCGTCGATGCACTGCCCGACGGCATGCACACCGACGTGCAGGAGCGGGGCGCAAGGCTCAGCGCCGGCCAGCGGCAGCTCATCTGCTTCGCCCGTGCGCTGGTGCCCGACCCGCGCCTCATCATCCTCGACGAGGCCACCTCGTCCATCGACATCGGCACCGAGCGGCGCATCGAGGAGGCCCTCGACCGCCTGCTGGTGGGCCGCACGGCAGTGGTCATCGCGCACCGCCTCTCCACCATCCGGCGCGCCGACCGCATTCTGGTGGTCGACGACGGCCGCATCGCCGAGCAGGGCAGCCACGACGAACTGATGCGGGCGGGCGGCCAGTACGCGGGGCTCTACGCCGACTGGGAGCAGGCCGCCGGAGCCGCCCACGAGTAGGTAGCGTCTCGGGTGCCATGCCGCCACGCACCCGACCCTCCATCGGTGAGTACCTCATTGACGCGCTCAACAAGCGCGGCGTCAGGCACGTGTTCGGGGTGCCGGGCGACTTCATCCTCGGTCTCTACGAGATCGGCACCAACCGGGGCATGAACATGGTCAACTCCACGCGCGAGGAGGCGGCCACCTACGCCGCCAACGGCTACGCGCGCGAGAAGGGCCTCGGTGCCGTCGCCGTCACCTATGGGGTGGGCATCCTGGCCACCATGGCGGCCCTCGGCGGCGCCAACTCCGAGGGCGTCCCCGTGGTGGTCATCGGCGGGGCCCCGGGCCTGGCCGAGCGCGACGGCAGGCGCATCCACCACTACCCCTCGGACGACGTGGACGCGCCCCGCCGCATGATGGACGAGATCACCGTCGCCTCGGTGCTGCTGAACCAGCCCGACATCGCCTACGACCAGATCGACTGGCTGCTCGACCTCTGCATGAGCGAGATGCGCCCCGGATACATCGAACTGCCGCGCGACATGATCTCGGCGGTGCCGAAGGGGCAACTGCGCACGGTGGCACGCACCGCGCGGGTGCCGGTGCCCGAGGACCGCTGCCGCGCCGCAGCACACGACGTGGCCGAGGCGATCCGCGCCGCGAAGCGCCCGCTCCTCTGGGTGGGGCATGGGTCGCGCTCCCTCAAGTTCGGTGAGCGGGTCCTCGCCTTCGCCGAGCGCACGGGCTTGCCGGTGGTCGAGTCGGTCATGGGCAAGGGCTTCGTGGACGAGAGCCACCCGCAGGTGCTCGGCGTGTACGTGGGCGCGGGCACCGAGCCGCGCCTGCGGAAGTTCGTGGAGCGATCCGACCTGATCGTGGGCCTGGGTCTGGACGTGAACGACATCACCACGGGGGCCTTCTCCGTGCCGATCCCCGCCGAGCGCACCGTGCGGATCTTCCGCAACGGCACGCGCGTGGGCCACCGCACGTATCTGGGCGTCGATCTCACGCGCATCGCCCCGTTCCTCGAGCACGAGCGCTTTCCGCGCCGCGCGCTCCCCGCCCGCATGCCGTACGCGTGGGCAACGCCCATCACGGGCGGCGATCGTGTGACCACCGACATCGTGGCCGACCGGCTGCAGCGGTTCGTGGAGCCCTCCGACATCGTGGTGTGCGACGTGGGCGTGGGTGCGCACCTGGCCATGGACGCCCGCCTCAACCGCGCCGGGCAGTTCCACATCGAGCGCATGTACGTGGGGATGGGCTTCGCCGTTCCCGCCGCCGCAGGCACCGCGCTCGCCCGTGGCAAGGGCCGCCCCATCGTCCTGGTGGGTGACGGCTCGTTCCAGATGACGGGCTTCGACCTCTCCACCGCCATCCGCGAGGGCGTCAAGCCCATCGTGCTGGTGCTCGACAACCACGGCTACGGCGCCGAGCGCAGCATCCGCGACGGCCAGTTCAACGAGGTGGCCACATGGGACTACGCCGCCGTGGGCGCCGTGGTGGGCGCGAAGGGTGCGTGCGCCCGCACGCCGGACGAACTGGATGAGGCGCTCGCCGCAGCGCGCCGCGACCGCCGTCACGCGCACATCATCCAGATCGATCTCGATCGCTACGACGTGCCGCGCGCGCTGCGCGCACTCGGCGAGGGACTCGCCGGGCTCATGGAGGCCGAATAGCGACAATCGCTGTGCTACCTTGCCCCGGCCGTGAGGCGGTGGGGGATCGTCTAGCTGGTAGGACACTGGGTTCTGGTCCCAGGAGCGGGGGTTCGAGTCCTCCTCCCCCAGTGAGTCCTCTTCTGAGGTCCTCACGGCGAACATGCAGTATCCAGTCGGTCCACGTGGCGCATTCGTCTAGGGGCCTAGGACGCCGCCCTCTCACGGCGGTAACACGGGTTCAAATCCCGTATGCGCTACTCACACGATGCGGCCCATGTGGCCGCATCGGTCGTTTTCGGGCCGCTCCACGCGCCATCGTGTGGCACCCTCCCGCCCGTGAGTGACGAGACCCCCGGCGCGTTCGGCGCACGCAGGCTGCTGCGCGACCGCAACGTGGCGCGCCTGCTGGGCTCGCAGTTGCTCAGCACCCTCACGTTCGGCGTGGTGGCCGCCGCCCTGGGCTGGCAGGCGTACCACCGCACGGGCAGCCCGCTCACGCTGGGGCTCATCGGCCTGGCCGAGTTCATCCCCGCGCTCATCTTCGCCCTGCCCGCCGGGCAGATGGCCGACCGCCTCGACCGCCGCAAGGTCACCGGGGCGGGCATGGCCATCGTGGTCATCATGTCCATCGCGCTGGCGCTCGACGCCGGCGCCGGCGACACCTCGGCGCTGCCGCTGTACTTCCTGGCCGCCGGCCTCGGCGCCGGCCGCGCCTTCGCACGCGCCGCGTTCTCCCCCATGCTCGCCGCCGCCGTGGCCGCGCGCGACCTGCCCCGCACCATGGCCATGTCGTCATCCACATGGCAGGGCGCGCTCATCTTCGGCCCCTTCATCGGCGGCCTGCTGCAGGCGGCGGGCAACGTGGTGCCGTACCTGTTCGCGGCCGCCATCGACTTCGTGGGGGTCATTCTGGTGCTGGGCGTGTCGCGGGAGGTGGGCACCGCGCATCGCGAGTCGGTGTCGGGCCCACCCACCATGCGCGACGCCACCGCCGGCCTGCGGCTGATCTTCGCCACGCCGGCGCTGCTCGGGGCCATCAGCCTCGACCTGGTGGCCGTGCTGTTCGGCGGCGCCACCGCCCTGCTGCCCATCATCGCCAGCACCATCCTGCACGTGGGCGCCGTGGGCTACGGCGTGCTGCGCGCGGCCCCGGGCATCGGCGCCGTGGTGGTGGGGCTGCTGCTCTCGGGGCGGCCCATCAGACGCAAGGTGGGCCCCATCCTGCTGCTGTCGGTGGCCATGTTCGGCGTGTTCACCATCCTGCTGGGCGTGAGCGATTCGTTCTGGCTCTCCTTCGGCGCGCTGTTCCTGCTGTCGGCAAGCGACATGGTGAGCGTGTTCATCAGGTCAACGCTCGCGCCGCTGCTCACCCCGGCCCACCTGCGCGGCCGCGTGGTCGCCGTGGAGCGCGTGTTCGTGGGCGCGTCCAACGAACTGGGCGCGTTCGAGAGCGGCGTGCTGGCGCAGTTCATCGGCACGGTGGGTTCGATCGTGCTGGGTGGCGCACTGTCAATCGCCGCCGCCGGACTGTGGGGCCTCTTCTTCCCCGGCCTCCGGAACATCAACCGCTTCGAGGAGATCACCCCGGCGGTCGACCCCGACGCGAACCGCGCCTAGGCCGCCAGCGCGCCCCTGATTAGCTGCGCCGTCTTCACGGGGTGCTGCAGCAGGAAGAAGTGGCCGCCCAGATCGACGGGCACGATGTCGATGCGGTGGCCGTAGCGGTCAACCGCCTTCGGCGAGAGCAGCGCGGCGGCGGCGAACACCTCAACCGAGAGCGCCAGGGCATCGGCGCGAGCGAGCGCCCCGTCCATGTCCCAGCGCATCAGTTCGTCCATCATCCCGATGGCCACGTCGGGCTCGGCGCGGCACATGGCGTCGGCGACCTCGGCCACCAGTGCCGGATCGGCACCCGGCCCCGCGGCGCCCTCACACATGGCGCGCATCGCTGCCGCGAAGTCGGCGCGGAAGGGGTCGAGAAAGGCGTTCGCCGCCTCGGCCGTCTGGCGCGGATACATGTGCATGTAGGTGAGTCCGTCGAGCGAGATGACGCGATGCCCCGTGCCCGCGAGCACCGTCTCCACCGCCACTGCGGCGCCCATCGAGTGCCCCACGATGGCCGCCTCGCGCATGCCCTCGGCAACGGCCACGGCGTCAACCACCGCGGCCAGATCGTCCATGGTCCAGTAGCGCGATGTGGCCACCGACTCGCCGTGCCACGGCAGGTCGAGCGCCAGCACCCGGTGGTCGCGGGCCAGGTCGGCAACCACGCCGTCGAAGTCGCTGCGGCGGCACGTCCACCCGTGGATGAGCACCACGTCGGGGCCGTCTCCGTGGACGTCGTACACCACCTCGGCCCCCGGCAGGGAGTGCACCACCCCGAGGCGGCTGTGCTGCTGGGAATCGGAGATGGCTCCACCTCACGGGGCGTACGGACGGGCAGATCCTAAGACAACCGGGGCGTCGGGGCTCGACGCATTCCCGCCGACCGCATCGCGACGTGCCGGGTTGCGCCGCCCCCGCGCACGCCAGTACGTTCGGGGTATGCGCGTGGGAATCCTCACCGGTGGTGGCGACTGCCCCGGCCTGAACGCCGTCATCCGGGCGGTGGTGAAGGTGGGCGTGCGCCGGTTCGGCCACGAGCACGTGGGCATCCTGCATGGATGGCGCGGCCTGCTCGAGCAGGAGGCCATGCCGCTGGGACTGCGCGACGTGAGCGGCATCCTCGACCGCGGCGGCACCATCCTCAAGAGCTCGCGCACCAACCCGCTGCGCGATGCCGAGGCCACGCAGCAGGCCATTGACGGCTTCGCGGCACTCGGCATCGACGCGCTGGTGGCACTGGGCGGTGAGGACACCCTGGGTGCGGCCAACCGCCTGCACGCGGAGCACGGCCTGCCCATCGTGGGCGTGCCCAAGACCATCGACAACGACCTGTCGGGCACGGACGTCACGTTCGGGTTCGACACCGCCGTGCAGATCGTGTGCGGATCAATCGACCGCCTGCACACCACCGCCGAGTCGCACGACCGCGTGATGGTGGTGGAGGTGATGGGCCGCCACGCCGGGTGGATCGCGCTGGAGAGCGGTATCGCCGGAGGCGCCGATTACATCCTCATCCCCGAGCACCCGCCCGATGTGCCCGCGGTGCTCGAGGCGCTGCGTGCCCGGCACGAGCGCGGCCTCGACTCGTCCATCGTCGTGGTGAGCGAGGGCGTTGACCTGGGCGACGGCGGTGCCGAGGGCGAACTGGACGAATTCGGCCACGCACGGCTTGCCCAGCAGGGTGTGGGCGACCGCCTTGGCGCCATCATTCGCGAGGCCACCGGCTTCGACACCCGCGTGACCGTGCTGGGCCACGTGCAGCGCGGGGGCACCCCCACCGCCCGCGACCGCATCCTGGCAACGCGGTTCGGCACGCGCGCCGCCGAGATGGTGGCCGAGGGCCTGTTCGGGCGCATGGCGTCGCTTCGGGGCGACACCATCACCGACGTGCCACTGGCCGAGGCCGTGGGCACCCTGAAGACGGTGCCCGAGGACTACTACCGGCTGGCCCAGCCCTTCTTCGGATAGCCAATTCCTCGCGTGCGCGCGTACGCGAGGCGACACAGTTGGGCTTGATTTCCGCGCAAGGGCCGGTGCTATGGTGCCCGCCCCGTGAGCAAGAAACTGGTCATCTGCGAGAAGCCCTCGGTCGCCCGCGACGTCGCCGGCGCGCTGCCCGAGACGTTCACGCAGAAGGGTGACGCCTACGAGAGCGACCACTGGGTCATCTCGTATGCGGTGGGCCATCTGCTGGAGCAGGTGGACCCCGACGAGTACGACCCCCGCTTCAGGAAGTGGACGTACGAGGACCTGCCGATCATCCCCACGGAGTTCCGGTACCAGCCCCGCGACAGCCGCGCGGCCAAGCAACTGGCGTCGCTGCACCGCCTGATGACGCGCAAGGACGTCACCGAGATCGTCAACGCCTGCGACGCCGGGCGCGAGGGCGAGCTCATCTTCAAGCTCATCCTGCAGAGCGCACCGGCGGCCGCGCACGACAAGCCCGTGGAGCGCGCCTGGTTCTCGAGCATGACCAAGGCCGCCATTCAGGACGCCTTCAAGGCGCTTCGCCCCGACAGCGAGATGAAGCCGCTGGAGGACGCCGCCCGCGCCCGCAGCGAGGCCGACTGGCTGGTGGGCATGAACGGCACCCGCGCCGCCACCACCCGCGCCGGCTCCATCCGCCGCGTGCTGTCGCTGGGCCGCGTGCAGACGCCCACCCTTGCCATGATCGTGCGACGCGATCTTGAGATCCAGGCGTTCGAGCCCAAGGACTACTGGCAGATCGAAGCGCTGTTCACCGGTGCCGACCAGCCGCTGCCGGGCACCTGGAACGACGTGGAGAACACGCACCGCGACATCCTGTTCGTGGACGAGGGCAAGACATTCAAGGACCGCATCGCAGTGGGCGCGGCCGCCGAGGCCATCTCCACCGCCGTCACGGGTGCCGAGGGAATCGTCAAGTCGGTCGAGGCCAAGCAGCGCAGCGAGGCCCCGCAGTTGCTGTACGACCTCACCGCACTGCAGCGCGACGCCAACCAGCGCTACGGGTTCAGCGCCACCCGCACCCTGGCCGCGGCCCAGAGCTGCTACGACGAGCACAAGGTGCTCACGTATCCGCGAACCAACTCGCGCTATCTC
>CANGAY010000005.1 GCA_947451735.1 Actinomycetota bacterium | reverse complement strand
CGACTGGACGCGCGCGTCGGCGGGCATGGCGGTGCTGCTGGTGACCGCCGGCGTCATCGCCACCGTGGTGAAGGGTCCGCTGCCCTGGTTCTCCGGGCTCTCGGCGGCCTCGCCGCAGCGGCTGGCCCAGTACACCCCCGCACCGGTGGCCTCCGCGCTCGATCGCGCTGCGGCACTCATCCCCGACGGCGCCGTGGTGTCGGCGGGCAACAACCCCGGTGGCCACCTGTCGTCGCGCAGGCGCATTCTGGTGTTCCCGGCCATCGGCGACGCCGACTGGGTCATCGTCGATCGCACGCGGCCCGATCTCTACGACCGCCTGGATGCCGCGGGCTTTGAGATGGCCCTCAATGACTTGGCCAGCCGACCTGACTTCCAGCTCGTGTGGAACCAGGGTGGGGTGGTGGTGTTCCGGCGCGTCGGCACACGGGGGGGCAATTGAACCCCCGCGCACATGGGCTGGGAATCGCGGCCATCGCCTGCGGCCTGCTCCTGTGCATCCTTCCCGCGCTCCCCTGGTACTCGGCCGACCTGCCGACGGGCTCCGATGAACTCACCGGGTATGGCGCCAGCGCCACCACGTGGATCCTGCCGGTGGCCGGCGCGATCATGATGATCGCCGGCCTGCTCAGCGCGTGGTGGCGTCCGCCCACCGGCACCCGGGTGGCCCGTATCCTCGGCGCGCTGGTGGTGGTGGCGGCCGTAGCGGCCGTGGCCTGGGCGGCACGCGCGGCACTGGCGCCGGGAGTGCAGGTGGTGGCCGAGCGCATGGGGCAGGCCGCTGCCCCGCTTGACGGCGACTGGCCCGTGACGGTGCTGCCCGCGGCGTGGATCGCCATCGCCACCGCGGCGCTCGCGGGCATGGCGGGGATCCTGCTGCTCACCGCACGACCCGAGGACATGATCGGGCCGGACGACCTTCTCTAGGGGGTCGTCGGCACCGGTGTGGTGGGCGCGGGTGTCGGCGCAGGGGCCGGTGCGGGGGCCGGTGCGGGTGTCGGCTCGGGCACAGGGGCGGGCGTCGGCGCGGGCGCGACGGTGGTGGGCGGCGGCACCACGGTCGTCGTGCCCTTGGTTGACGTCGTCTTGGGTGCCGTGGTGGTCTTGGCCTTCGTGCTGCTGGCCGTGCTCACCGCGTACTGCGACGCTGAGTTGGTGAAGTCGGATGAGAACGGCGACCACAGCACCGGGTTCCGCGGCATGTTCCAGTCGGGGTTGGTGCCCTTTGCCGTGACCACGCTCATGAAGTCGTGCCAGATCATGGCGGGGAACGTGCCGCCGGCCACCGTGATGCCGTGCACGCTCGTCATGGATCGCCGCACGCCGTCGGCGTTGGGGTAGCCGACCCACACGGCGCACACGTACTTGGGCGTGTAGCCCACGAACCAGGCGTCGGTGTAGTCGTCGGTGGTGCCGGTCTTGCCCGCCTGGGGGATGCCCAGGTTGGCGTTCGTGCCCGTTCCCGCTGCCACGTTGTCGCGCAGGATGCGGGTGACCTCGTAGGCGACGCCGTCGCTGAACACCCTGGTGCGCTTGGGCGTGGCCAGATCACTTGCCGGGGCGTTGGCGCCCAGATCGGTGATGGCGATGGGCTTGATGCGGAAGCCGCCGTTGGCCAGCGGTGCGTACGCGGTGGCCATGTCGAGCGGTGTCACCTCGCCGGAGCCGAGCCCGATGGACGGCACCACCGGCAGGTTCTCGTTCACTCCCATGCGCTTGGCCATGTTCACCACGCGGTCGGGCCCCTCATCCAGGGTCATCTGGATGTACACGGAGTTGTCCGAGTGCAGGGTGGCATCGTGGATTGAGATGGGGCCCGCATATGAGTTTGAGTAGGTGGCCACGTTGATGGGCCCCCACTTGGGGTCGGTGATGTTGATGGGCCGGCTGGCGTAGATGGTGGTGTACGGGTTGATGCCATCGGCGATGGCGCGCGTGAGCACGAAGGTCTTGAAGGTCGATCCGGCCTGGCGCTTGGCCTGCGTGGCGTAGTTGAACTGGCTGTCGGCGCCGTACGCCTGGCTGGTGGCCATGGCCCGGATGTATCCCGTGCGTGCATCGAGCAGCACGATTGCCGCCGCGGGGTCGTCGGGCTGCCCCAGGTTGCGCTGGATGGCCTGCTCGGCTGCCCGCTGCAGCGCCGGGTCGATGGTGGTGCGCACGTTCAGCCCGCCTTGCTGCACGCGCTTCTCACCGAATTGGTCGATGAGCTCCTGCCGCACGTAGTCGAAGAAGTAGCCCTCCTTCTTGCGCTGGTAGAAGGTGCCGCGGTGCAGTTCGAGCGGGGTGGCCTTGGCCTGGTCGGCTTCCGCCTGGGTGATGTAGCCCTGCGATGCCATCTCGTCGAGCACGGTGTTGCGGCGCGCGGTGGCGTCCTTCGGGTTGACGAACGGGTCGTAGGCCGACGGCGCCTGTGGCAGACCGGCGATGAGCGCGGCCTGCGGCAGCGTCAGTCCCCACACCGGCGTGTTGAAGTACGTGAGCGCTGCGGCCTGCACGCCGATCGAGTTCTCGCCGTAGAAGACCCCGTTCAGGTACTTCGCGAGAATCTGATCCTTCGTGTACTTCTGCTCGATCTCGGTGGCGAGGTACGCCTCCTTGATCTTCTGCGAGAAGCCGCGCGGCGCGTTTGGGTCGTACAGGTTCTTGGCCAGCTGCATGGTGATGGTGCTGCCGCCCTGCCGCCCGCCGCCCGCCGCGTCATGGATGGCTGCGCCGACAAGGCGCAGGTAGTCGACGCCGTGGTGCTGGTAGAAGCGCTTGTCCTCGATGGCCACCGTGGCGTCGCGCAGCGACTTGGGGATGCGTGCATACGGGATCTCGGTGCGATTGGTCACGCCCGCGATGACCCCGAGCGACTTGCCGTTGCGGTCGAGGATCTTCGAGTTCTGTCCCAGCGCCACGGGGGTGAGCTCGTCAAGGCTCGGCAGCCCGTCGGTGGCCGACTGATACGCCACGGCGCCCGCCACCGCCAGCAGCGTCACCACGATCGCCAGCGCCAGCGCGAGTACGCGACCCAGACCCACGCGCCCATGGCGCTCACGGTCCTTGCGCCGACGGCGCATGCGGTTGACCGGGATCATCGGCGGCCCGCCGCTGCCAGCGGCCGGATGTCCCAGGCCACGCGTCCCGTGCGGTAGTCGAGCAGCCCGATCACCTGGTCGGGGCCGCCCTTGACGCTTCCGGTGACCACCCACTGCAGTTCGTCGGATGGCGACACCACGTCACGACCGTCCGCGGGAGCCACGCCACCGGCGGCCACGGGAATGTGCCACGGCGTCGGAATCGCCTTCAGCGATACGTCCGCGGCCACCGCTGGCTGCCCGGCCCACACCTGCGTGGCCTCCTGCAGCGCGGCGTCGGCGGTGCCAAGGCGCGGGTTGCGCGATGCGGTCACCGACTCCCACAGAAAACCCCAGCCCTTGGCGGGATTCGCGAGGTACTCGCTCGCCGGCACCTCGGCATATGCCGTGGCGATGAACGACGGGATCCACACGGCCACCACGGCGGCGCCGGCGATGACGGCCACGCGAACGGGGCCCTTGAGGCGGCGGGTGGCGCGGGAGGTGCCGCCCGCGGGCAGCGTGGATGCAGATCCGGACACGGCCGCCGAGTATAGGACCGGGTCGCCGCCCGCCCGCGCATCGCGGTCGGGACGTACCCTGTCGCCCGTGGCGCCCTCCGTCTCACTGATCATCGCGCTGTCGTCCATTGGTCCAGTGGGGCTTCTCTGACGATGCGCGCGGTCCTGCTCGACGCCTTCGGCACGCTGGTGCAGATGGAGCCCCCGGCACCCGTGCTCACGGCGCTGCTTGCCGACGCCGGGTACGCGTTCGACCAGGCCGTGGTGGCCGATGCGCTGCATGCGGAGATCCGTCACTACCGCGCGCACATGCAGATGGGCCGCGACGCCGAGGGGCTCGCCGCGCTGCGTACCGACTGCGCCGGTGTGCTCGTGACCGCCCTCGGCGACGGTGCACCTCCCGTGCCGCTGGCCACCGACCTGCTGGTGCAGTGCCTGCGCTTTCGCCTGTACGACGATGCCCTGCCGGCGATGGATGCGCTGCACGACATGGGGCTGGTGCTCGCGGTGGTGAGCAACTGGGACTGCGCGCTGCCGGGCCACCTCGAGCGACTCGGCGTGGCCGACCGCTTCGCGGTGATCGCCGCGAGTGCACCGGTGGGCCATCGCAAGCCCGATGCCGCCATCTTCCACGCGGCGCTCCGGGCGATGGAAATCGCGCCGGCCGACGCACTGCACGTGGGCGACCGTCGGGTGGAGGATCTGGAGGGTGCGCGCGCGGCGGGTCTCTCCGCGCTGTTGCTCGACCGCTCGCCTGGCGCCGTGGTCTCCGACGACGTGGTGACCTCGCTCATCGACATTCCCCTCCGGGTGGCGCCGTGAGCGGCGTGATGGTGCCCACCGCGAACCTCGAGGCGTCGGAGACCGCCGCCGTGCGCAGTCTGGGCGAGGGCTACCGGGCGTACCGCCCGTCGGCGGTGACCATCCTGCTGGGCCTCGCACTGCTGGCGGCCATGACCTACCTGTTCGTGAATGGCTTCTGGCTGCGCGCCACGGGCTTCGACATCGCGTTCGTCGCGGTGGTGGGCGTGCTGGCGCTGCTCGGGTTCGTGCTGAGCCTCATCACCTCACGCCCGGCGCGCCGTCCGCTGCTGCTGCACGTGGTGCTGGGTGCCGCCGCCGCGGTGTTCGCCCAGTTCCTCACGCGTGAGATGCGCATCCCGGTGCTGGTGGCGCTCGGCATCACGGGCTGCATCCTTGGCATCGCGGCACTGCCCGGCGGGCCCCTCGACTTCATGGCATCGGCGGCCGGGTACACCGGCATGTTCACCGGGCTGCTGCAACCCGGGCCCACCCTGTCGTGGCCATGGGTGGTGGCCGCGGGCCTGCTCGCGGGCCTGCTGTTCTCGGTCGTCGGCCCCGCCGTGCTGCCCGGCGTGGGCGCCCGCATGGGCGCCGTGGCGTTCCTGGCGGGGTCGGTGGTGTACCTGCTGGCCGAGATCACGGGGAACGACGCACCCTCCATCCTGCCGGCGGATGCCACGGGCTTCGGCAACTGGGCCATGGTGCCCATCGGCATGGCCGGCGCGCTCGTGACGTGGGCGCTCACCCACCGCAGGGCCATGCCCTTCGTGCTGGCGTCGGCCCTGCCCTGCCTCATCGTGTGCGGGGTGGTCACGCTCACGTTGCCCGGCAGCGCGCCGGTGCTGTGCTCCGCGTGGGCGGGCGGCACGCTCATCGCCAGCGCATCGCCGGCCCGGCTTCCGACGGCCTTCTGGATCGGACTTGCCGGCGCGGTGTACGGCATGCTCATGCTGCACTTCGCGGGCCCGCTCACGGGGCATGTGGGCGTGCTCGGCGCCACGGCGACCATCGCATGTCTTGCCACGGCAGCCGCCGAGTGGCTGGTGCACACCCGCAGCATCGGACTGCTCGTGGCCCGTATCGCGCCTATCCCGGGCACCCCCACGCGATGAGCACGCTCTTCAACCCCGAAACACGGTCGGACCAGTGCGCCACGCACGAGGGCAACACCGATGCCGCCCGCCTGCTCGCCTCGCCGCGCTTCGTGCTGCTGGCCGCGATCATGGCGATCGGGCTCGTCGGCATGTACCTCAGCACCTTCGCCGTGCGCAGCATCGAGGTACCGCCCTACGGGGTCATCGCAGCCGTCATCCTCGGGTTCATGGCGCTCGGCATGCTGGTGGTCGGCGCCACGTCGAAGCCCGTCGGGCACGTGCGGGCAGTGGACGTGGTTGCCGCGGTGGCGTCGGCGGCCATCGCCCAGTTCCTCACCCGTGAGATGGGCGTGCCACTGCTGGTGGCGGGGTCAATGGTCGCCGTGGCCCTCGGGGTTGCCATGTTGTGGGGCGGACCCCTCGATTCCATGTCGGCCGGCGCGGGCTATGCGGGGACCTGTGTTGGGCTTCTGCCGCAGTACGTCACGCAGTCGTCATGGCTGGTCATCGCCGCCGCGGTCATCTGCGGCGTGCTCTGGTCGCTCATAGGCCCATCCGTCTGGGATGGCGTGGGAGGCCGCATGGGCAGCGTCGCCTTCATCTCCGGATCGGTCGTGTACCTGATCGCCGACATGTTCGGACTGGAGCGCTCGCACCGGCTCATCCCGCTGCACATGACCGAGCTGGCGCATTGGGCGGTGGTGCCCGTGGGAATGATCGCCGCGGTGCTCACCTGGATGCTGGTGGAACGCGCGGGCGTCCCGTTCGTGCTGGCCTCGGGTTCACTCTCGCTGGTGGTGTGTCTCATCCTCGACCACACCCAGCCTCTTCCGGCCTCGGTACTCGACGCGGCGTTCTTCGGCGGCACCTTCGTGGGCGGGGTCTCACCGCGCCGTCTGCCCAACGCGGCCTGGGTGGCGGGCGCCGGCGCCATCTACGGGGCCCTCATGTTGCATTTCGCCGGCCCGCTCACCGGGCACGTGGGCATCCTCGGCGCCACCGGCACCATCGGGTGCCTCGCAATGGCCGGGTGCGAGTGGATCGTGCTTCACCCGCGCGTCAACTCAGCCGCCGGTCGTCTGCTGCACCGCGGGCGGGGGGCTGGATGAGCGCCGATCACCTGTCGCCGCTCTTCCAGCCCGAGGTGCGGTCCACGGCGAGCGTGCTGCATGAGGAGCCGTGGCAGGGCCGTGCCGGCCTGCCGTCGCCCCCCGTGCTGCTGCTTGCCGGAATGCTCGCCGTCGGTCTGGGATTCCTCTACGTGGCGTCGTTCCTCATGGCGTCCGATGCACTTCCCCGGGCCACGGCGGTCGTCATCGGCGTCTTCCTCGTCGCGGGCATCGGCATCACCACCGTCACGTCGCTGCCCGTGGGTCGGCTGCGCGCGGGTGACGCGGCCCTGGCCGTGGCCACGGCGGCGCTCACCCTGCTCATGGCGCGCGACATGGGCATGCCCGTCATCGTCGCGGCGTCGTGTTCGGCGATCATCATCGGCGTCATGGCCCTGCCCGGTCAGGTGCTCGACGCCAACGCCGCGGGTGCCGGTTACACGGGGGCGTTTGTGGGGATGATGTCGTCCGACGTGATGCTGGGCACCGCGTGGGTGCTGGGCGCCGCACTGCTGGCCGGCGTGCTGTGGTCGCTCATCGGGCCCGCGGTCTGGGATGGCGTGGGGGGGCGCATGGGCGCCGTCGCGTACCTCTCGGCGTCGGGCGTCTATCTGGTGGCCGACCTGGTGGGCGATGTGCGTGACGGCGGACCCGTGCCGGCGCTCACCGGCATGGCGCACGTGTCGGTTGTGCCCATCGGGTGCGCGGCTGCGCTCGTGACGTGGGTGCTCATCCAGCGCGCGGGCCTGCCCTTCGTGCTGGCGTCGGGCCTCACGTCATTGGCCGTGTGTGGCGTCGTCGCGCTCACGGTGCCGCACGGCGCATCGCTGGCCGCCGCATGGTTCGGGGGCACCTTCGTCGGGGGTGTCGGCACCGGCCGGTTGCCCAACGCGGGATGGGTGGGGCTGGCCGGTCTGGTGTTCGGTCTGCTCACCCTGCACTTCAGCGGACCGCTCGCGGGTCATGTGGGTGTGCTGGGGGCCACCGCCACCATCGCCTGTCTCGCCGTGGGTGCACTCGAGTGGGTGGTGCTGGCTCCCCCGGTGCAGCGCCGCGTGGCCCGCGTGATCGGGCGCCGCCATGCGCGGCGCGCCATCGTCTAGGCGGACGACGCCTGAGGCCAGAAGACGATCTCGTGGGCCTCGGCGATGCGTGCCAGTTCGGCCGGCCCCGGGGGCTCGCGGTCGGGCGCCGCGGTCATCGACGCCATCGGCACCCCCGCCTGCCGGAAGTACGAGGTCATCACCCCGGGTCGCCCGATGACGCTGAAGCGCACCGGTGTGATGCCGTCGTTGCGCGTGCCGTGCCACGCGCCGGGCGGGATCATCACCACCTCGCCCGGCCCCGCCGTGGCCACCGGCACGATCTGCCCGTCGCGCGCGCCCGTGAAGGTGAGCTCGCCCTCGATCACGTGAAACCACTCCGCGAATGCGTGGCAGTGCGGGGGCGGCCCACCGCCCGGCTGGGCGAGCACCTCGATCACGTCGAACGCCCCGTCGGTGTCTGCGGCGTCCACCACGTTCATCACGTGGTTGCCCCCGGCGACGACGCAGATGAAGGGCGTCGACATCTCCGCCTGCCGGTCGTTCGGCACCAGGTCCATCGCTGCGGCTACCGCCCGATGCGGGCGTGGCGCATGAGTGTGGCCACGCTGCGCTCCAGTTCGTCGGCGCAGATGCCGCCATCGTCCTGGCGGCACTGACGCAGGCGCTCGCCGATGAGGAGCAGGCCCACCTGGTCGAGCGCGGCGGTGACCGCTGCCAGCTGCACCAGCACGTCCTCGCACGGGGCATCCTCGCCGAGCATGCGCTGCACGCCGCGCAGCTGACCCTCCGCGCGCCGCAGGCGCACCATCAGCTGATCACGTGTGGGCGGTGCGGATGCGGCGGTGGCCATGCGAGCCCCTAGTGGTTGTGGCCGCAGCCGCAGCCGCCGCCGTGCGTGTGGCCGCCGCCGGCCCCGGCCGCCGCCCCACCCCCGCGGGACGGCTTGGCCGAGACGAAGCCGGCGGTGATCATCTGCTCCGCGTGCGCGCCGCACTGCGGACACGAGCGATCCTCATCGCGCAGGAAGCCCTGGCGGAACACCTCGTAGTCGTGAGCACACGACGTGCAGCGCAGGTCGTAGGAGGGCATGGCCTACGAGAGCCCGAGGGCCTGCTCGATGCCGGCGCGCGGCATTGCCCCCACGGCGTTCTTCGTGAGCTGGCCGCCCTCGAACAGCCCGATGAACGGGATGCCCTGAATGCCGTAGCGCTGCGCGATGTCGGGTGCGTCGTCCACGTTGACCTTGCCCACCACGATGTCGGTGCGCTCGGCGGCGATCTCGTCGATGACCGGGCCGATCATGCGGCACGGGCCGCACCAGGGGGCCCAGAAGTCCACCAGCACCGGCTTCTCGCTCTCCAGCACCAGGCCCTGGAAGGTGTCGCTGGTGATCTCGATGACGTCAGACATGCTGATCCTCGCTCTCGTGTCGTCAGTTGGCGGCGGCTGCCGCGTGCTCGGTGGCCTCGAGCCACCGCTCGGCGTCAATCGCCGCCATGCATCCGCTTCCCGCGGCCGTGATGGCCTGCCGGTACACGGTGTCCTGCACGTCGCCGCAGGCGAACACGCCCTCGACGTTGGTGTTGGTGCCGTCGGTGATGAGGTACCCCTCGCCGTCGGCGTCGAGGATGCCCTCGAACAGTTCGGTGTTGGGCTGGTGCCCGATGGCCACGAACATGGCGGCGGCGGGGATGACCGACTGCTCACCGGTGTTCACGTCCTCCACCCGCACGCCCTCCACCACGTCGGCACCCTCCACGTCGACCACCCTGGCGTTCCACACCACGGTGATCTTGGGGTTCTCGAGCACCCGCTGGGCCATGATGGCCGAGGCGCGGAACTCGTCGCGGCGGTGCACCACCGTGACGCTCTCGCACATGCGCGTGAGGAAGAGGGCCTCCTCCATTGCGGTGTCGCCACCGCCCACCACGACCACGGGCTTGTCCTTGAAGAAGAAGCCGTCGCAGGTGGCGCATGCCGACACGCCCTTGCCGCGCAGGCGCGTCTCACCGTCGATGCCGAGCCAGCGGGCCGATGCCCCGGTGGACACGATGACAGAGTTGCCCACGTGCTCGTCGCTGTCGACCCACACGCGGAACGGCCGCTCCGAGAAGTCCACGCGCGACACGTCGGCCGTGATGAACCGGGTGCCGAACCGCTCGGCCTGCGCGCGGAACATCATCATCATGTCGGGACCCTGCACCCCGTCGGGGAAGCCCGGGTAGTTCTCGACGTCAGTGGTGATCATCAGCTGGCCACCGGCGCCGTAGCCCTCGATGACGAGTGGCTCAAGCCCCGCACGGGCCGCGTAGATGGCTGCGGTGAGCCCCGCGGGCCCGCTGCCGACAATGATCACCTGATTGATGTCACCTGCTCCCACCGATACCCCCTCCCGGTATATGCGGTTTAGTCTAACAACATGGACATGACATGCAGTGAGTGCGGCGGCAAGATGGAGTACACGGTGGTGTCGGGGATCGTGTCGCTCAAGCGACGGCGGTCGGCGATGGCATCAGGGCGCGTCAGCTCGCTGCGCGCCGAGACGTGCATCGAGTGCGGCTACACCAGGATGTACGCGGAGCGGCCGGAGCGGCTCTTCCGCGATCTCAAGCGCGGGTCGTGAACACCAGGCGGTTGCCGGCGCCCGTGGGGCGCTGGCCGGCCGCCCAGTAGCGACGTCCCTCTTCCTGCTGGGTCATCTCGATCTTCTGGCCGTCGGCCATGGTCACCACGCCCCATGCCGCCAGCACGCCGATCACCACGCCCTCGGCGGTGCCGCCACGCCCCAGCACGGCCACCAGGAACAGCAGCATGAAGGCGGCCGCGATGAAGATGACCACCGATGACAGGGTGGCCCAGCGCCGCCAGTCGCGGTCGCCCGCCTCCAGCAGCCGCCCGCCGTCTGCCTGCTGCGCATCGGGCAGCCGGATGCTCGCCAGCCCGCTGCGCTTGAGCCACACGCTGAGCAGCGGCAGGAAGATGAGCCCGGTGATGCCGGCCACGCCGATGACCACCCCGAGCCACACCCACGACCAGCCGTCCTCCGACGTGGCCTCCAGCACCACGGAGAGCAGCAGCAGCCCCAGCGACACGCCGATGAGCACCAGCCCGTACAGGTGCGACAGCCGGGCGTAGTCCCAGAGCAGGTCGCGGTCCTTCAGGGTGACGGGCTCGACAACCCTCTTGCGCTTCTTCTTCGCCACGGCGAGGAGAGTAGCCACCGGGGGTATACCGTGCATCGGCGATGCGCATGCCACGACCGCCCGCCCTGCTCCGCGCCCGCGCGCGCCTGCGGCAGAGCCCGCGGTGGCGGTGGATGGCCATGGCGGTGGTGGCCGGCGGGATGATGCTGCAGGTGCTGAACATCAGCATCGTCAACATCGCGCTGCCGTCCATCTCGCGCGACTTCCACTCGGGGGTGTCCGGCACCGGCTGGGTGGTCACCGGCTATCTGGTGACGCAGGCCGTGCTTCTGCCCATCGCCGGGCGGGCCGGCGACCTGTTCGGCCGGCGCCGCGTGTGGGTGGCCGGCATCCTCATCATGGTCCTGGCGTCGGTGCTGTGCGCGCTGGCGTGGAGTGAGCCGGCGCTCGTGGTGTTCCGC
Source organism: Actinomycetota bacterium (assembly GCA_947451735.1). GTDB lineage: Bacteria > Actinomycetota > Thermoleophilia > Miltoncostaeales > Miltoncostaeaceae > SYFI01. The sequence goes on along the minus strand of CANGAY010000005.1, from coordinate 912 downwards.
ATCCTGCAGGGCGTGGGTGCATCGGCCATGGCTCCGACCGCCTTCGCCTACGCGGCCATCCTCTTCCCGCCCGAGAAGCGCGGCGTGGCCCTGGGCGTGCTGTCGGGGGTCATGGCCATCGCACCGGTGGTGGCGCTGAACATCGCGGGTGTGCTGGTGGGCATCGGCGGTTGGCGCAGCGTGTTCTGGTTCACGCCCGTGGTGGCGGTGGTGGTGCTGGTGGGGGCGGTCTTCGTCATGCGTGAGCGCCCGCCCACCGCGCGCGGGCCGTTCGACCTGCTGGGCGCCGTGCTCGCCGCCCTCGGCCTGTTCCCGCTGCTCACCGCGTTGTCGCAGGCATCGCACTGGGGCTGGCTCGCGCCGCAGACCCTCGGCATGGTCCTCTTGGGTGTGGTTTTCCTGGTGCTGTTCGTATGGCGTGAGCGTGTGGCTCCCGACCCGATGCTCGATCTCTCGCTGCTCCGGCTCGCGACCATCCGCAACTCCAACATCACGGGGTTCCTCGTGGGGGCGGCCATGTTCGGCGTGCTGCTGGTGCTGCCGTTCTACTTCTCAACGGTCCTGGGGTACACCGATGTGCATCTGTCGCTGGCCATCACCCCCGTGGCGCTCTGCTTCATGATCGCCTCGCCGGCGTCCGGTCGGTTCATGAACCGCTACGGCAGCGACACCGTGGTGCGGTTCGCCATCGGCACGGCCCTGCTCGGCACCATCCTCCTCGGCTTCGGCGCTCTCGCGCAGTCGTACGCCTGGATGCTGCCCGGCCTCATCCTCACCGGCGTGGGCCTGTCGTCGGCCACCGCGCCGGTGACCACCACCGCCATCCATGAGGCCCCGCAGGCCCGTCTGGGTGTGGCGGCGTCACTGCCGAACGTCTCCCGATACGCGGGTGGCGCGCTGGGGGCGGCCCTG
>CANGAY010000004.1 GCA_947451735.1 Actinomycetota bacterium | reverse complement strand
TGACGGGCCGCGGGGGCGGGGTGTGCGTCCACATCGAGGCCGAACACGTGCAGCACGCCCGCGTTGTCGCGGGCCAGTTGCTCCACGGCCGGGGCGATCTTCTCGCACGGCACGCACCACGGCGCCCAGAAGTCCACCAGCGTCAGGCGGCCCGCGGCCAGGGCCTCCGCGTCGAAGTCCGCGGCGGAGAGCGCGGGCACGTGCGGCGCGTCGGTCAGTTGTGGATGTCCACGGGCATGCCGACCACCACGTCCTCGTACAGCTTCTCGTTGTCGGAGATGTGCATGCGCAGGCAGCCGTGGCTGGCGGCGCTGCCGATGCTGTAGTCGGCGGGCGTGCCGTGAATGCCCACACCGGGTGCGGAGGTCCCGATCCAGCGGGTGCCCAGCGGGTTGCCGGGGCCGGGCGGAATGGGACCGAGGCCCTTGGCCCACGGTGAGTCGGGCGGCAGCCAGGTGGGGTTCTTCTGCATCTCCACCACGTGGAAGTTGCCGGTGGGCGTCTCGTGGCCGGGCATGCCGATGGCCACGCCGAAGCTCTCGTACGCGTGACCGTCGCGGTACAGGGTGAGCTTGCGCTGGTTCAGCGAGACATCAATGCGACCCACCATCTTGCTGAGCGTTGGGGCGTCCACGTTGCCGGTCTGCTTCAGGTGGAAGCGCTTCTGGTAGCGCTTGACGGCCGCCGCAGTCTTCTCGTTGTAGTTGCCGCTGGCCCCGCCCTTCCACAGGTGGATCTTGGCCAGGCGCTCCTGCAGCTGCTTCACGTCGGTGCCCGTGGCGCCCACGGTGAGTTGCGACACGCCGAACTGCGACTGCGTGTCGACGAACGACACGAACGACTTCTTCACGGTGTTGCCACCGCGGTCGCGCACCCAGACGGTGATGGTGTTCTTGCCCTCGGGCAGGCGGCCGATGGCGAGGGCGAAGCGGTTGCCGCTGAGCGACAGGCCAACACCGGTGGAGCTGCCCGATGCGGGCCCCGAGCTGCTGGCGCTGGATGCGTCGGTGCCCTTGATCTGCGCCACGCCCACACCGTTGATGCTGGCGCCGTACGTGAGCAGGGCGGCGTTCTCGCCGCTCACCTTGCCGTAGATGATGGGCTGGGGCGTGGTGGTGAGCTTGGCCAGCTTGTTCGTGGCGGCCAGCTGCATGGCGGGCGGCTTGGTGTCGACGAACACGTGCTTGGTCTTGGTGGTGGTGTTGCCGGCCTGGTCGGTTGCCGTGACGCTCAGGATGGACGCGCCCTCGGGCAGGGTGGCGCTGGTGGCCCATGCCCCCGTTGACCCGGTGGCCTGTGCACCCGCGAGGCCGTCGCCCTTCCACGTGATGCGGATGGTGCTGTTGCCGGTCGCGGTGCCCGCCACGGGCACGGTGTGCGCGTTGAAGCCGTCGGCGATGGGCTTGACCACCGCGAGCTTGGGCGGCGTGCGGTCAACCGTGAAGTCCCACGACTGCGATGCCGATCCGCCACCCACCGCGCCGCCGGTGGAGTACGACACGGCCATGGTGTGCGGCCCGTTGGCCAGCTTGGGCATGTCGAGGGCGATGCCGTCGGTTGCGCCCTTCACCTGGGCGGTCACGTCCCTGCCGTCAACCGTCACGCGCAGGTTCTTCATGGGCGCGCTGGTGGTGCCCACCACGATGAGGCGCTTGCTGGGGTTGATGGCGCCGCCTGCCGTCGGCTGCACGGGATCGACGGTGGGCTGGCCCCCGAACAGGGAGAAGATGAACAGCCCGATGCCCACGACGGCGAGCACGCCGACGGCGATCAGCGCGATCTGTCCACCCTTGTTTCCGAGGCCCCGCATCAGCTCACACTCACCCTTGCCCGAGACGCGCGCACATTACCAGTGGCCCCCGTCGGGATTGCCGCATCGGGGGCGCGATTCGGGGGTGTGACGTTCCACCGGAACCGCCGATATCGCCAGTGCGCCCCTGCGGTCATTCAGACAGGGCGCGCAGCAGGTGCAGCACGCCCCCGGTGCCCGTCACGGCGACGTCGGCCGCGGCCCGCACCTCGTCATCCACCTCCGGCTGGTCGGCCACCACGCACCAGGCGGCGTCGAGATCACCGGCGGCATGCATGGCACGAAGTTCGCGCCACGCGTTGGTGTCGGTGCGGTCGTCCCCCACGTACAGCGCCACGCGTGCGCCGGCCGCCTGGATGATCTGCCGCACCACGGTGCCCTTGTCCACATCCACGTCGGGCAGCACCTCCAGCACCATGCGTCCGTGGCGCACGCGAAGGCCCGCGCCCCGGGCGGCGGCGTCCACCTCGCCCAGCAGGTACGCCTCGGCCGCCGCGGGGTCGGGTGCCTCGCGGAAGTGCAGGCTCACCGACGCGCCCTTGTCCTCCAGCCACACGCCGCGCGGCGCCAGCACGGCCGGGGGGTGGGCTGCCACGAATGCGCGCATCGCCGCCATGTGCGGTCGCGCCGCTGGCACCATCTCGGCGGGCAGGCCGGGTGGCGCCACTTCCAGCCCATGGTTGCCGCCTCGCGCCAGGCCGGGCACCGGCACCATGCGATCAACGTCGGCCAGGCCGCGGCCGCTCACCAGGCCCACCACCAGATACCGGTCGCGCAGGGCGGCCAGCAGCTCGCATGCCTCGGCGGGCACGCACGCGTCGCCCGCGTTCGGCACGATGGGGGCCAGCACGCCGTCGATGTCGAACAGCAGCGCAGCGCGCGCGGCTTCGCCGCGAAGAGCGCGTGCCATGTCAGCGATCACGTCATTGGAGGAGGTCACGTCGCCCGAGGCTAACAGCGCACTCACGCGGGACATGGTGTGGCGCCTCGTGGCGGTGGGTGCCGCAGGCGGGGCGCTCTCGGCGCTGTTCGGCGTGGGCGGCGGCGTGGTGATGGTGCCGCTTATGATCATGCTGTGCGGGTACAACTCGCGCGCGGCCACGGCCACGTCGCTCGCCGCCATCGCCATCATCGCCCTGTGGGGCACGGTCACCTACGGGCTGCTGGGCAATGTCAACTGGGGGCTCGCCGCGGTGGTGGGCATTCCCGCCCTGCTCGGCGTGGTCATCGGGGTGCGCGTGCGCGCCCGCATCTCGGCGGTGCTCATCTCGCGGGTGTTCGCGGTGCTGCTGGTGGTGTCGGCGGTGCTGCTGGTGGTCAATCCGTGACGGCCTACGTCATCGCCGCGGCCATGGGCGTGGTGGGCGGGTTCATCGCGGCGCTCGCCGGCGTGGGCGGGGGCATCGTGTTCGTGCCCGCACTGGCACTGGTGCTGGGCCTCACTCAGGTGGTGGCCGAGGCCACGTCGCTGCTGGCCATCGTGCCCGTGGCCATCCTCGGCACCTGGCAGCAGCGCCGCACCGGCGACGTGCACCTGCGCGACGCGGTCATCATCGGGCTGGGGTCCATCGCCACGGCCGTGCTGGCGGCATTCGTGGCCGACCAGTTGCCGCAGGAAGTGCTCAGAATCCTCTTCGCCGTCTTCATGGTGCTCATCGCGGTGCGCATCTGGCGGGGTGCAGAGCGCGATGCGGGTGACGATCGTCGTCAACCATCGCGAATAACATGAGGAATGCGGCAATACGCAGGTAATTCGGGTTTCGACCCCGACCTTCGTCCAGTATTGTCGCCGCCATGACCACCGATACCTCCCCCACCATGGCCCGCCGCCGCGGCCGCCCCCGCGACCCGGGTGTTGAGGACGCCGCGCTCGGTGCCGCCCGGTCGCTGCTGATCGAAAAGGGCTTCGCCGGGTGCACCATCGCGGCGGTGGCCCAGCGGGCGGGGGTGGGCAAGGGCACCATCTACCTGCGGTGGCCCGACAAGGAGTCGCTGGTGGCTGACGCCATCGCCGAGTCGATCGTTGACGTGCGGTGCCCCGACACCGGCAACGTGCGTGACGACCTGGTGGCCCTGTACGACGACGTCATCGAGGCGTTCGGCGGCGATCGCGGCCCGCTGCTGGCCGCCGCTGTGGCCGAACTGCCCCGCTATCCCAAGCTGCAGGCGCTCTACGAGGAGCGCGTGGTGGTGCCGGTGGTGACGATGCTGGGTGAGGTCATCGCCCGCGGCACGCGCCGACGCGAGATCCGCAAGGTGCACGACCTCACGGTGGTCAGCGACATGCTCTTCAGCCCGCTCGTGATCCGCGTGATGGTGTGGCAGCGGGGAATTCCCGCGGGGTTCTCGGAGGCCGTGGTGGACAGCCTGCTCGACGGGCTCAGGCCCCGGTCGTAGCGGTGCCGCCCCGCGCACGCGGGGCACGCGGGACTACGGGATGAGCGACTGCGCGGCGCCCTGGCACAGGTCGATGACCGGCTGTGCCAGCACCGCGAGCAGCACGATGCCCACGCCGCCGATGACGGCCACGGCCGCCACGGGGGCCGGGATGCGCAGGCGGCGCCCGCCGTCGAACTCGCCGGCCGGTGCGGGCGACCACATGACGATGCTCACGCGCAGGTAGTAGACGACGCTCACCACGCTGGCCAGCGCACCCACGATGGCGATCCACAGCATGTCGCCGTCAATGGCCGCCTGGAACAGCATGAACTTGCCGATGAACCCGGCCAGCGGCGGGAAGCCCGCCAGCGACAGCATGGCCAGGGTCATCACCACGCCGGCCCAGGGGCGACGCCGCCCGTAGCCGGTGAACGACACCAGCTGGTCGCCGTTCTCCACCTCGCGCTCGCGCAGGATCACGATGGCGAATGCCGCGAGGGTCATGGTGACGTAGGCGATGAGGTAGTAGGCCACCGCGCGGGCGCCGTACTGGGTGCCCACGGCCACGCCGATGAGCAGGTAGCCCGCCTGCGCGATACTCGACCAGGCCAGCATGCGCTTGACGCTGTTCTGCATGAGCGCGCCGATGTTGCCCACCACCATCGATGCGGTGGCGATGGCGCCGATGAGCACCCGCCAGTCGCTCACCATGCCCTGAGCGGCACCGGTGAACACGATGAGGAAGGCGCCCAGCGCGGCGGTCTTGGTGCCGGTGCTCATGAAGGCGGTCACCGGGGTGGGTGCGCCCTCGTACACATCGGGGGTCCACATGTGGAAGGGCACGGCCGATGCCTTGAAGCCGAGCGCCGCGGCGATCAGTGCCATTGACCCGATGAGCAGTGGCTGCGAGGTGAGGGGCCCGGCGTGCGCCAGCGTGGTGCCGATGGCCTCAATCGACGTGGTGCCCGTCATGCCGTACAGCAGCGCGAAGCCGTAGATGAGCAGCGCGGTGCCGATGGCGCCGGTGATGAGGTACTTGAGCCCGCTCTCAAGCGACCGCTCGCGCACCACCTCGATGGCGCACAGGATGTACAGCGACACCGACAGCAGTTCGATGCCGATGAACAGCACGATGAGGTCGCCGGCGGTGACCGTGAGCATCATGCCGGTGGCCGCCGCCAGGATGAGGCCGATGTACTCGGGCCGGCGCCCGGCGCCCGCGGGCTCGCCCCACGACAGGGCGATGACGGCCAGCGCCGAGACGAGGATGATCCACGTGAAGAGGATTCCCAGGCGGCTCATGTGGATCTCGCCGGCAAAGCCGTACTGGGAATCACCCCACAGCCCGGTGACCACGGCGAGGGTGGCCACGATGCCGCCGATGCCGATCCACTCGGGCAGGCGGCGCGCGGCCCCCTTCAGGTGGAACGCGCCCGTGAGGATTGCCAGCAGGGTGACCGCCGACATGATGTAGAGGGGGGTGCCCACGATGTAGTTCACGGGCGGCTCCCGGTGATGACGCCTGAGGGCACGATCTGCGCGGCCGGGCGGTCGGCGGCCACCTGGGCGGGCGCGATGGCGCGGTCGGTCGATGCCTGGGTGGCGCCCACGAGCGCCTTGGGCCACAGGGCGATGAAGAACATGATGAGGATGAGCGGCACCAGGATGAGCGCGTCGCCGCGGCGCATCTCGCACGCACGGCCCTCGTCGCTCACGCCCTTCACCGGGCCGTTCATGGTGCTCTGGTACATGCGCAGCATGTACACGGCGGCGTAGATCACCCCGAGCATGGCGATGACGGCCATCCACGTGTACTGGTTGAACACGCCGCCGAGGATGAAGAACTCACCCACGAACGAGTTGGCCCCCGGCAGCGCGAGCGACGCCATGGCCACGATGAGGAATGCCACGGCCAGACGCGGCGCGCCCTTGGCCAGGCCGCCCAGCTTGTCCATGTCCTCGGTGCCGCCGCCGCGCCCGATGATCATCACGATGGTGAAGGCGGCTGCCACCACCACGCCGTGGTTGATCATCTGCAGCACCGCGCCCTGCGCGGCCATGCGGTCGAACACCATGATGCCCAGCACGATGAATCCCAGGTGCGCGAGGCTCGAGTAACCCACGAGCAGCCGCATGGTGGGTGCGCGCCATGCCAGCAGCGACCCGTACACGATGCCGATGAGCGCGAGGATCGCGATGGGGATGAGCAGGTTGTTGGCGCCCTCGGGGAAGAGCGGAACGCCCACCCGCAGCAGGCCGTACACGCCGGCCTTGCTCATGAGCGCGGCCATGAGCGCCGTCACCACGATGGGTGCCTGGCTGTACGCCATGGGCAGCCATCCATGGAAGGGCCACAGCGGCAGCTTGATGGCGAAGGCCAGCACGAACCCGGCGAACAGCAGGGTGCTGGCGGTGCTGCTGAACGGCACGCCATGCAGATCGCTGATGAGGAACGACAGGTGCCCGATGTGGTCGCGGGCGATCATCGCGGTGCTGATGATGGCCACCAGCATGATGAGGCTTCCCACCATCGTGTAGACGACGAAGGTGATGCCCGCCCGCCGCCGCTCGTCGCCGCCCCACGTCCAGATGAGGAACGCGAACGGGATGAGCATGAACTCCCAGAACACGTAGAACAGCACCAGGTCGCCGGCGGTGAACAGCCCGAGCAGGCCCACCTCCGACAGCAGCAGCAGCGACAGGAACATGTTGCCGCGCTGCGGCAGGCGCTGCGCCGCGGCGAACATGCCGAGCGAGAACAGCACGGTGGTCATGAGCACCAGCCAGATGCTGATGCCGTCAACACCCAGGTCCCACGACAGCCCGATGCTCTGCACCCAGTTGACGTGGTCAACCAGCTGCATGCTGCCCTGGCCGCGGTTGAACATCGCCACGATGACGATGGACACCACGAGCGTGAGCAGTGCGCCGGCGATGCCGATGGTGCGGCCCGCAGCGCGGTTGCCGCGCGGCACGAAGGCCAGGGCGATGGCGGCCACGAAGGGCACGATCACCAGCAGTGAGGTCCAGGGCATCAGGACGCCCCCGCCACGACGATGGCCAGCACCACGCCCGCCAGGGCGAGGCCGGCGACGATGCCGAATGCGTACGTGCGCACCAGGCCGTTCTCCGATGCGCTGATCACCCGGGCCGTGTCGCGGATCACGGCCGTGGTGCCGGTGATGAGCCCCTTGGGGCCGGCGGGCTCCACGTCGTCCAGCAGCACGGTGCCGAGTTCACGGCCGGGCTCCACGAACAGGTCGTCGTAGGCACGGTCGAAGTCGTATGCGTCGCCCATCACCTTGCGCGGCCCGCGGGCGATGTTGGCCAGGCGGATGCGGCGCTCGGGGTCGGCGGCGAACAGCCACCAGGCCAGCGCGATGCCGCCGAGCGCGGCCGCGGTGCTGAACCCGATGGTGATCCACTCGTCGGCGTTGCTGGGCTCGATGGGGTTCCTCACGTCGGCCAGCACGGGTGCCAGCCAGTCGTTGATGCCGCTCCAGCCGAAGGGCACCTGAATCCAGCCGCCCACCAGGCTCAGCACGCCGAGGATGGCCACGGGTGCGGCCATCCACCAGCGCGACGGGTGCGGGGCGGGCGAGTAGCCGCCCTTGGGGTCGGGGCCCCAGAACGCCCGGAACAGCAGGCGGAACATGTAGAGCGCGGTGATGAATGCGCCGATCACGCCGACGACCCAGCAGAACACGCCCACGGGCCCGGCCGCAAGCGACGAGGCCAGGATGTCGTCCTTGCTGAAGAAGGCGTCGAAGCCCGGGAATCCCGCGATGGCCAGACAGCCCATGCCCATGCCGAAGTAGGCCACGCGCAGGTACTTGCGCAGGTTGCCCATGTGGTCGAGGCTCTGCTCGTCGTGCAGGGCGTGGATCACGATGCCCGCGGCCAGGAACAGCCCGGCCTTGAAGAACGCGTGCATGAGCAGGTGGAACATGGCGGCGCTGTATGCGCCGAGGCCCGCGGCCATGATCATGTAGCCGATCTGGCTCACGGTGCTCCAGGCCAGCACGCGCTTGATGTCCACCTGCTGCAGCGCCACGGTGGCCGCCATGAGCAGGGTGATGGCACCGATGACCGCGATGATCTGGCCTGCCAGTTCCGACATCTGGAAGATGGCGTGGCAGCGCACGATCAGGTACACGCCCGCGGTGACCATGGTGGCCGCGTGGATGAGCGCGCTTACCGGCGTGGGGCCCTCCATGGCGTCGGGCAGCCAGGTGTGCAGCGGGATCTGGGCGCTCTTGGCGGCGGCGCCCACGAACAGCAGCAGGCACACGGCGAGCGCGGTGCCGCTGTTCTGCCCCAGTTCATCGGCGTGTGCGAATGCCTGCTGGTAGTCGAGCGTGCCGAGCGTGCGCATGATCAGGAAGGCGCCCAGCACCAGGCCCACGTCGCCGATCACGTTCATCACGAACGCCTTCTTGGCGGCGGCCACGGCCGACGGCCGCTCGTACCAGAAGCCGATCAGCAGGTACGAGGCCAGGCCCACGAACGCCCAGCCCACGATGAGGAAGAAGAAGTTGCCGGCCAGCACCAGCAGCAGCATCGAGAACACGAACAGGTTCATCTCGGCGAAGAACCGGCGGTAGTCGCGGTCGTGCTCCATGTACTCGGCGCTGAACACGTGGATCAACAGGCCCACGCCGGTGATGATGAGCACCATCATCAGGCTGAGCGGGTCAACCAGGATCGACAGATCGAGCGAGGTGCCGCCGATCGAGATCCACTCGTAGAGGTTCGATGTGAACGTGCGGTCGGTGGGCGCGTTGCCCAGCATGTTCACGAAGATCGACAGGGCCAGCACGAAGGCGACGGCGATGCTGCCGATGCCGATGAGGCGCACGGTGGCGCGCGGCGGCTCGCCGGGCCACGCCGCCAGGGTGATGCCGCCGAGCAGCGGCAGCAGCAGGATGATCCAGGCCAGGGTGGTTGCCACGCGCTAGCCCTTCATGGACGACATCTCGTCCACGTCGAGGTTCATCCGGCTGCGGAACACGGCCACGGTGAGCCCCAGGCCGATCACCACTTCGGCGGCGGCCACCACCATCACCACCAGGGCGAAGATCTGGCCCGACGGGTCGTTCCACTGGCGCGAGAACCCGATGAGGGCCACGTTGCCGGCGTTCAGCATGAGCTCGATCGAGAGCAGCAGCAGCAGCGGGTTGCGGCGGCGGATCACGCCAAGCATGCCCAGCACCAGCAGCCCCACCGACAGCATCAGGTATGCGGAGATCGGGACGGTCATCGCCCGCCCTCCAGCATCACCGCGCGCTTGGCCAGGATGACGGCGCCAACGGCCGCGATGAGCATGATCAGCGACGTCACCTCGAAGGCGACGATGTGCTGGTTGAGGAATGCGTGGCCGATGCTGGCCGGCGAGCCCACTGCCGTGTCGGCTGCCGTGTGCTCGGGGCCGATGGCCGATGCCAGCACCGTGATGGCGCCGAATGCGGCAACGCCGGCCAATGCCATCCACGCCACCGGCTGCACGGCGTCCATGCGGTCGGGCCCGGGCATCACGGGCCTGTCGCCCAGGTACGCGATGACGAAGAGGAACAGCACCACGATGGCGCCGGCGTACACGATCACCTGCAGCGCGGCCACGAACGGCGCCTCGAGCACGATGAACAGCAGGGCCACCGACAGCAGCGTGCCGATGAGGCTCACGGCCGCGCGGAAGGCGTCCCTGAAGAACACCACGCCGATGCCGAAGCCCAGCGCGCCGATGGCGGCGATGGCGAATGTGATCTGCTCGGCCACTAGGCGAGCACCGCCGGGTCGTACTCGTCGAGGATCTGCATGCCGTGGCGGCCCGCGACCTCCATGGCCCAGTCGGCCACGGCCGGGTCAACCGCCGGAAGCGGCGCGCCGTCCACGTGCGGGTCGCACACCTCCAGCAGGAACGCCTCCATGTCCTCGGGCGGCGACAGCGTGCACAGCAGGCGCGCAGGCGCGTCGCTGAGGTTGCGGTAGGTGTGGGGCAGGTGCGGGGTGATGGTCACCGACTCGCCCGGCGCAAGGCGGTGCACGCCCTCGTCGGTGATGACGGTGATGACGCCCTCGAGGCACATGTACTGCTCGGCGGCCTCGTGCGCGTGCATGTGGCGCGGCCCGCCACCGGGACGCGACGCGATCTCGGCGATGAGGAACCCGCCGGCGGTCTCGCGGCTGGTGGCGTGCACGCGAAAGCCCTCGCCCATGAAGAGCATGGGTGCGCCCGGGATGAGTGCGTCAACCGCCACGGTCATGCCTCGCCCGGGGGGATGGGCCCATCGGGCACCGACGGGCGCAGCGGCGGGTTCTTGGGCGCCGGCTCCAGCAGCACGTCCTTGGTGTAGATGAGCGCCTCGCGGGTGTACTCGCTGAGCTCGTACGAGTGCTCGAGCGTGATGGCGTCGAACGGGCACGCGATCTCGCAGTAACCGCAGAAGATGCAGCGCGCCATGTTGATCTCGTAGATGCGCGCGTAGCGCTCGCCGGCGCTCACGCGGTGCTCGGGCGTGTTCTCCTCGGCCACCACGCGGATGCAGTCCGCCGGGCACGCTGCGGCGCACAGCGAGCAGCCCACGCACTTCTCGAGCCCGTCGTCGTGCAGCCACAGGCGGTGGCGGCCGCGGAAGCGCGGGTACACGGGGGTCTTGTGCTCGGGGTAGCCGATGGTCACCGGCTTGGTGAGCAGGGTGCGGAAGGTGACCCCGAATCCCTTGAGTGCGTCGAGGCGGCCCATCAGTTGGCGAACCCGAGGCCGACGATGATGGCGGTGATGAACAGGTTGATGGTGGCCACCGGCAGCAGCACCTTCCAGCCGAACTTCATCAGGCGGTCGTAGCGCAGGCGCGGCACCGTGGCGCGCACCCAGATGAACACGAAGATGAGCACGGCGATCTTGATGAGCAGCCACAGGAATCCGGGCAGAAAGGGCCCGTCGGGGCCGCCCAGGAACAGCGTGGCGGCGATGGCCGACACGACGATCATGTTCACGTACTCGGCCAGGAAGAACATGGCGAACTTCACCGAGCCGTACTCAAGGTTGTACCCGGCGATCAGTTCGCTCTCGGCCTCGCCCAGGTCGAACGGCGTGCGGTTGGTCTCGGCGAACGCCGCGATCATGAAGATGATGAAGCCGATGGGCTGGTAGACGATGTACCAGATGTGCCCGGCCTGATCGTTGGCGATGTCCACCAGCGAGAGGCTCTGGCTGATCATGATGACGCCGACGATCGAGAGGCCCATGGCCACCTCGTAGCTCACCAGCTGGGCGGCACTTCGCGCGGCGCCGAGCAGCGAGTACTTGTTGCCGCTGGCCCAGCCGCCGAGGATGAGGCCGTAGAAGCCCAGGCTGCTCATGGCGAACACGAACAGCACGCCCACGCTGAGGTCGGTGCCGTAGAGGGTGATGGTGTGGCCGCCCACCTCGTGCACCCCCCCGAATGGGATGACCGACAGCGTGGCCACGGCCGCGATGACGCAGATGAGCGGCGCAAGGCGGAAGATCGTGGCGTTGGCACCCTCGGGGACGAAGTCCTCCTTGAAGGTGAGCTTGCCCAAGTCGGCCAGCGGCTGCATGAAGCCGAAGGGGCCCGCGCGGTTGGGGCCGCGACGCGCCTGGAAGCGGCCGATGAGCTGGCGCTCGGCCAACGTGAGGTAGGCGAACGACGACAGCACGATGACCGTGACGAGAATCGCCTGGATGATGATGGTGAGAAGGGCCTCCTGCGCCATCAGGCACTCACCCCCTGCGAGACCACGGTGGTGACGCTCGCGCGCACCGGTCCCCGGCCCACGGGCAGCACGGTGGCCGCGTCGCTCGACGGGTCGCCGATCACCAGATAGGCGCCGCCCTCGTGCAGGCGGTGGTCCTCCACCAGCGGCAGCACGGCCGAGCCCTCGGGCGTGGTCACGCGCACCTCGGTGGCGCCGCTCACGCCCACGCGCATGGCCTCGTCGGGGCTCAGGCCCAGGTGCGTGGGCTCCAGCACGCACGACAGCGCGTCGCTGCGGTGCGCGGTGGCGTCGCCGAACACCGGCGTGCTCACCACCAGCAGCAGGCCGTGGCCCTCGGGCTCGCGGGCGGGTGCCGCGGCGCCGCCATCGCCCTGGGCGATGGGCAGTCCGTACAGGCCCAGGTCGGCGTCGGTCATGCGCGAGAAGGCGGGGAACCGCTTGGCCAGGCGGTCGAACGCCTGTGCCGCGGTGCGGTCGGGCAGCGGCCGGCCGATGTGGTGGCTCAGCGCCACCAGCACCTCCCATGCGGCCGCCGATCCCTCTGGTCCGCTCGACCCGGGGCGAAGCCGCTGCGCGCGACCGGCCATGCTCACCAGCGTGCCGGCCTCCTCCAGGCCGTAGTGCACCGGGATTGCCACGGCGGCCCGCTCCACCACGGGGCCGCGGTGCGTGCCCAGGGCGATGATGGTGGGC
>CANGAY010000003.1 GCA_947451735.1 Actinomycetota bacterium | reverse complement strand
GGCAGGCTGAGCGCCAGGTAGGTGGCGAAGTTGTTCTGGTTGCCGAAGAACGACGTGGCGGCAAAGGCCCCGATGCGCGGGGTGAAGGCCGACGCCGGGAAGTGCACGCCCAGGAAGATCTCGGCGAACGCTCCCAGGATGGCCAGGACGTACGCCACGCCCAGCGTGCCGAGCACCCACAGCACGTAGCGGCGCCGGGAGGCCGCGACGGGGATGGCCAGCATCAGTCCGGTGCTGATGATGAGGAACACCGTCCAGCGCACGGCGTCACCGGTGGATGCGGCCCACGAGATGGAGACCAGCGCCCACCCCACCCACCCGGCGACCAGCGCCATGGGCAGTCCGAGGCCATCGGGCACGGGGATTCCCCGCCCCAGCAGCAGCCACGCCGCCAGCCCCAGGATGATGAGCACGGCGAACAGGCGGAAGGCGAAGATCTCGGGCTGGCCGGGCAGGCCCAGGTTGGGGCCGATGATGGCCGCCACCAGCGCCACCAACAGCGTGGCGCGTCCGAGGTCGGGAAGCGTGCGGCCACCCAGCAGCGCCACCACCAGCAGCACCACGGCAAGCCCGATGCCGGGGATGGGCGCGTAGGCGGCGAGGGCGCCGGCGGCGACCGCGGCGAGCAGGACGAGGACCACGGCGCGGACGCCGTGCCCCCCGGAGGGGCCGGCCGGCCGGGTGGTTGCACCAACCGACATCTGGCCGGACGGTAGCAGGAGGGGCTGGGCGTCCCGTTACGCCCGAGTGCGGGCGGCGGCCTCCAGAATCCCCAGCACGCGGTCGGTTTCGTGGTCGAGCGAGTGCGCCATGGCGGCGGTGCGGCACGCATTGGGCGCGGGCGGCGCGTCGATCATGCGGCGAAGCGCACCGGCGATGGCCACGGGGTCGCGCGGATTGACGATCTCGCCGGCCACGCCGTGGGGCACCACCTCCTTCAGGCCGCCCACCGCGGTGCCCACCACGGGGCGCCCGCTGGCCAGTGCCTCGAGCGCCGCCACGCCCAGTGGCTCAACCAGGCTCACCTGCGCCACCACGTCGGCCGCGGTCATCCAGTCGGTCACCCCCGCGTTGGGCAGCACTCCGGTGCGGGTGACCGCGTCGGTGATGCCCAGCGTGCGTGCGCCCGCGTCGATGGCGCCGGCGAGCGGGCCGTCGCCAACGAACACCAGCCGGGCGGCGGGCATGTCGGCGCGAAGCCGGGCGAACGCCTGCATGAGGCCCAGGGGGTTCTTGCGCTCGGTGAGTCCGCCGACGGCGAGCACCAGCGGCGCGTCGTCCGGGAGCCCCAGCCGCGCACGCGCGGCGCCGCGGTCGCCCACCGTGAAGCGGTCGGTGTCGACCCCCATGCTCGCCACCTCCACCCGCTCTGGGCGCAGGCCCTCGTCGTACATGCGCCCGGCGAGCCACTCGCTCACCGCGATCACATTGGCCGCCCCCGCGATGCCGCTGGCGCTGAGCGTGCGGATGGGCCCGCGCGACAGGTTGGCCACGTCGCCGCCGTGGGCGGTGACCACCCACGGCGTGCGGCGCGTGCGCCCCGCGAGCGAGGCGATGAGCCCGGTGGGGAACAGGTAGTGCGCCCAGATCACGTCAACGTCGCGGGCGTCGCCCACGGCGCGCATGGCCAGACGGGCGTACTTGGCCGGCGTGCGGATGGCCCCCGACGTGCGGCTGTTGATGACCACGCGGTCAACCTGCGCGCCGCGGCGCTCCATGCAGTCGCACATGCGCTCGATGAAGGCGCCGTAGTCGGGTGCACCCGGACCGGGGTACATGTTCGACAGGCACATCACGCGCAGTGCGGGCAGGGTCACGGTGCCTCCGCGCTCCCCGGTTCGGGCAGCAGGTCGCCGCGCGGGAACGCGGCCAGCACCACCAGCCCGGCCGCCAGCACCCACGTGTACGGGTCCTCGATGAGCGCCGAATACAGCAGGGCGTGCACGAAGATGCCCACGATGCCGGCGAGCATCATGGCCCCCGGCACGCCGATGTCCTCGTCGCGGTCGCGGGTGGCCTTGATGCCGACGATCACCGCGAGCACCGACAGCCACGCCAGCAGGCCGAAGCCGATCGCCCCCTCCTCGCTCAGCACGGTCACCGGCGCGTTGTGCGAGATGACCACGCGGGTCTTCTTCAACTCGCCGGCGCTCAGCATCTGCGAGTAGTCCTTGGCGAACGACCCGAGGCCGCTGCCCGCCACCGGGTGCGCCTTCCACATGTCTACGCCGCCGTTCACCAGGTCGAAGCGGCCCTCGCTCACCTTCGACAGGCGCGAGGTGGACGTGAGGGCGTCGCGCACCTGGTGCGACCCCGCAACGGCCCCCGCGAAGCCGACCACGCCGATGATGACCGTGATGAGGATGACCCGCCGGGGCCGGAAGAGGCGCAGCGACATGATGAACAGGCCGATCATCAGCATGAGGGCGCTCGACCGCGAGTAGGTGACCACCAGGCCTGCCGCGTAGATGATCTCGGCGGCGGCCACGGCCACGAGCACGCGGGTGTCGGCGCGCTTCAGCCACGCGACGGCCACGCCGATGAGCATGGCCAGCACCAGGTAGCGACCCAGGATGTTGGGGTCGTAGAAGATCGAGTTGACCCGGAAGAAGCGGCTGTACACGTTGGCCTGCTCGAGCCGGTGGTTCCACAGCACGCGGCGCGATGCGTACTCGGCAACCGCCAGCAGCGACACCGGCACGGCCATTGCCATGGTGGTGACGCCCAGCACGCGCAGTGCGCGCCCGCGCTGCCACAGCTGCGCGGCCAACACGAACAGGATGAGGAAGGGGATCCAGAAGAAGGTGACCTTGGTGGCCGCCTGCGGGATGTCGGATGACCAGCACAGCGACGTGATGCTGAAGCCCACGAACAGCAGCAGCGGCAGGTCGAGTGGCGTGCCGCGCCACACCCGCTCGCCGGCGCGGGTCATCCAGAACCATGTGAACAGCCCCAGCACGATCACGCCGTAGAGCGGCACCAGCAGGTTGGCGTCGGTGCCGCCGATCGACAGTGGAATGCGCACCGGCAGCGCCAGGCCGAGCAGAAGGAACCACACCCACGGCTTGCGGGCCAGCAGGCGGCCGATGAATGCGGCCACCACGAGGCCGATGATGACGCCGACAACGGCGGCACCCGCCCACACGGGTTTGCCCAGCTTGTCCTGCACGCCCGACGGCACCAGCGTGGCGGCCATGATGAGCCAGGCCGCCAGGAGGATCCCGAGGCCCGTCACGCGTCGCGGCAGGTCGGGCACGCGAAGCGACGCGGTCACCTCGCGTGGGGCGAGCATCACCACGATGCCGGCGGCACCGATGATGGCCGCGCCCTGGCGTACCGCCTCGGCGCTCACGGGGTCACCTTGGCCTTGCGCGCGGCCATGCAGATGCGGCGGGCGGTGGCGCGGTTACCCGCCGCGTCGCTCACCGTGGCGGAGATGACGGTGGGGCCCGGAGCCGCCGCGCCGTTCGCGCGCCTGCGGTTCCACGTCCACGTGAACGTGCCCTTGGCCGGCAGGTCGCGCCAGTCGGATGCGGCACCGGTGCCCACGGCGGCCACTTGCAGGCGTGTGGCCTCGCCGGGGCCGGTGACCGCGGCCGTGCATGCGGTGCGGGTGGCCGTCACGGCGAGCGCGGGGGCGTCTGGTGCCGTGGTGTCAACCACGATCTTCCTGCTCTTGCTGAACTTCTTCTGACCCGCGTGCGCGTCGAGGTCGAGCGTGTACGTCCCGTCGGGCACCTTTGCCCCGGCATCGTTGGTGCCGTCCCACGGCACGCTGAAGGTCTTGGTGGAGATGAGCGCGTCGTTGGCCAGGGTCTTCACCACTGCCCCCGACCCGTCCTTGATGGTGATGAGCACGTTGGTGGGCTGGCTCAGGCGGATGGCCACCCGCGCCTCGGCGCGGCCGGTGGACGAACCCGGGCTGAACACCCGCGTGGCGACGAAGCGGGTGATGATGGGTGGCGGCGTGGTGAAGGCGAATGGCAACACGAACACGCCGAACGCCACGATGACGAGGGCGACAACGCCGCCGGCGATCCATCCACGCCTGCCGGCGCGCTGCTCCGGCATCAGGGGAGCGGCCGGAAGCCCAGCACGATGTAGAAGCCGAAGCGCCCGACCGGGGTGTGCGACAGGGCCTTCTCGGCCTTGCGCACGCCGCCGAACTTGTACACACGCCCGATCTGCGAGCCGATCTTGCCGCCGGGGCGGAAGAAGATGCCACGCTTGCTCACCGGCACCATGCCGGCCGCCGCCGCGTGCGACTCCAGATCAACCCAGCTCTGCCAGTTGTCGATGGGTGCGAGGCTCAGCTTGATTCCGGGCACGCCGTGCTCGGCCGCCCAGCGGCGGGCACCGGGAAGGCTTCGGCGGTTGGGCGTGCTGATCACCAGCAGCGCACCGGGGTTCATCTGCTCGCGCAGGGCACGCAGGCAGGCCCGTGGGTCCTCCAGGTGCTCGAGCACGTCGGTGAGCGTGACCAGGTCGTAGGGGCCCTCGGGTGGCTCGTAGGCGCTGCCCACCATGGCGTCCAGGCGGTCGGCGGCGCCGATCTCGGCAAGGCGGGTGCGCGCGATGTCCACCGACTCCGGCGACAGGTCGATGCCCACGCCCGAGTAGCCGCGCCTGGCCAGCTCCTCGAGCAGGAACCCGCCACCGCAGCCCACATCGAGCACGCGGCCGCCGGGGCCGGGGCCGTGCTCGTCGATGGTGGCGAGCACGCACGACATGCGGCTCTGCAGGTGCCAGTTCTCCTGCTCGACCGCGCGCAGCCGAGGCGCGATGCGGTCGTAGTAGGCCTGGACCTCGTCGAGCTGCTCGTCGGTGCGCTCGTCCTGGTTGTCGCTCATCGGCTCCAATCCGCCGGTCGCGACTGGCCTGCGGTCGCCTGGCGGAAGGCGTCCCAGGCGGGCTTCTGCGAGAGATCGTCCCGCAGCAGACCCCCCGTCCAGTACGGATTGTCCTGGAGGTTGAACCACATGGCGACCTCCACGCGCGGGTACCGGTTGGCCACCTGTTGCGTCTGCGTCAACCACGATGCCTGCTGCCGTTCGCTCACGAAGTAGCGGTGGTAGCGGTTGTACGACGTGTGATAGCCGGTCTCCGTCACGTAGAGCGGTGCGCCGGGCTGCAGCCTATCCACCTGCGCCTGAATCTGCGGGATGGTCTTCCACGACGGCACGAAATACGCCTGCGACGGTGAGCCGATGGGGTACAGGTGCATGCTCCACGCGTCGAGCGGCACGCGGTTGCGCACCATTTCCTTGGCGAACGTGACGCTGCCCACCGACGAGTCGGCGGCGTCGCATGTGGAGTCGCCAACCGGACCGGTGACCCCGCCGGTGACAATGGACGTGGGGCTCACGGCCTTGATCTGCGAGTACGACGCCGCCAGCAGCGCGGCGTACTGGCGCGCGGAGTCGAGCACGTACCTGCCGCCCTGGCGCCGGCACTGGGGGAACCAGTAGGTGGCGATGTTGGGCTCGTTCCAGATCTCCAGGCGACGGATGAGCGGCAGCGTGCCGCCCTCGCCGTCGGGCCACGTGCCGTTGTACCGGCGTGCGATCGCGGCGGCGAACGCCGAGCCGTCGGCCACGCGTGGGGCGGCGTTCTTGTCGCCCGACTGTGACGCCCACTTCGGTGTCCAGTAGAAGTCGACGATGGGCGTGATGTCGCGTGCGCGAAGGCCCTTGAAGATCTGGTCGTAGCGCGCCCAGTCGTACGCCGGGTCGCCCGGGTTGGTGGGGTCGGCGGGCTGCGTGGGCGCCACGAAGCCCCACAGGATGTCCACGCGGGTGATGGTGGTGCCCGTGCTCTTCAGCAGGTCGAGCCGCTGCTCGAGCGCCGCACCGGTGAGGTTGGGCAGCTGGTCGTCCTGCAGCGCCATCTGTGCGCCCATCGCGGGGCTCACCGCGATGGCGGCGGCGGCGACCGCCAGGGCGACGCGCAGCCACCTCATCGCACGCTCCCGATGACGCGGCCCACGGTGCTCTTCACGGTGGTCGTGTGCTTCCTCACGGTCACCTTCCTGCTGATGCGTTCAAACACGACGATGCGCGTTCCGTTGGTGGCCACCGCGGCCACGGTGCCCTTGGCCGTGCCGGCGCCCCGTGCCTTCGCGCCGCCCCTGCTCGAGAGCACCTTGGCGCCCGACCCGATGACGATCGCGTTGCCGCCCGCGGCCACCACGGGGGTGCCCGAGCCGGTCCACACCGTGCGCGTGGTGCCCGATGCCACGTCGGTGCGCACCACCTTGGCGCGGCTGCCGCTCTTCACCACGGTCACCACGAAGGCGGGGGTGGCGAACACGCTCTTGACCGTGCCACCCTGGGCCACGGTGCGAAGGCCGCTCACCGCACCATCGGACGGCACCCCGATGGAGATGGACGACGCGCCCTTGGCAGCCCACGCGGCCACGCCCGTGGCGATCGACGCCAGCCCGG
Source organism: Actinomycetota bacterium (assembly GCA_947451735.1). GTDB lineage: Bacteria > Actinomycetota > Thermoleophilia > Miltoncostaeales > Miltoncostaeaceae > SYFI01. Next base: position 6,776 of record CANGAY010000003.1, on the reverse strand, counting down.
GGCCGGTGTTGCCGGGAATCGAGATGGACATGCCGCGCAGGTCGCCCTCCACGGGGCTCGCGCTGCCGAGCACCGCGCCCGAGGCGCTGCCCGAGATCCACCGCACGCGGTCGCCGTCGAGGCCCGCGCCCGCCGGGATGGGGGCGCCGTCGCGTCCGTCGCTCGACACCACCACCTCGGTGCTCGTGGTGTCGCAGCACCAGATGACCGGCCCGGCGTACGCGGCGCCCGGTGCGATGGTGACGTAGCCGCGGCCCACCCCGGTGGCGCGCACGCGGGCACCGGTGGAGATGCCGGCGCTGGTGCGGATGAGCACCGGCTCCGACGCCTTGCCGATGGCGCTGCCGAACGGTGCGCGACCGGTGTCGGTGCGCCAGTAGGTGAAGGTGGCGGTCTTGGCGGCCTGGGTGTCGCTCCACACCAGGGCACCCCCGCCGATGTCGGCCGTGATGGTCCCCCAGCCGTCGAGCACGATGTTGGCGGCCTGTGCCGACCCGGCCAGCGCGAGCGTGGCGGCCCCCGCCGCCATCAGGCCCAGTGCGGTGTGTCGCCTCATGCGGCATCTCCCGATCGGATGGTCGCCACTGCCTCGCCGAGCAGCGCCTCGCTGGCGGCTGCACGCGACGGGTCGCAGAGGGGTGTCATGTTCGTCAGTTGCACGTGCTGCGCGCCGGCATCGGCGATGGCCCGCACGCCCGCGGCGATGTCGTCGGGCGTGCCGTGGATGACGGTGCCGAGCAGCACCTCGTCGGGCACCGCGGCGGCCAGCGCCAGCGCCTCGTCACGGCCGATGGCCATGGGCTGCATGTCGGTGAGGCCGAACGCGCCCTTGCCCAGCGGGTGGTCCACGCCCACGGCCTCGAATGCCTCCGATGGCCGCGTGAGCGCGATGAATCGGAACAGCAGCGAGTTCAGGATGACCGCGCGGGCGTCGTCGGGGGAGTCGGCCACCACCACGCGGCAGTACGCGCCTGCGGTGACGTCATCGGGTACGCGCCCCGCGGCTGCCTGCGCGGCGCGCACCTGCGCGAGCATGGCCGAGTAGGTGTGCACATCCGTGGCCAGGGGCAGCCAGCCGTCGGCCAGGCGCCCCACCAGCGCAAGCCCCTTGGGCCTGTGCGCGCCCACCCAGATGGGCGGCGGCCGGTCGCCCAGCGGGCGCACGCCCATGCAGGCGCCCTCGAGGGTGAAGATCTCGCCCGCGTAGTCCACCGGTCCGGGGTCATTCATGAGCAGGCGCATCACCTCGATGCCCTCCTCCAGTCGCCGAAGCGGCCGGGTGTTGGTCATGCCGTACGGGCCCAGGTTGAGCTGCTCGCCGGTGCCGATGCCCAGAATGAAGCGGCCACCGGTGAGGTGGTCGAGCGTGAGTGCGGTCTGGGCCAGGCTTGCGGGGTTTCGCCGCACCAGGTCGGTGACGCCGATGCCGAGCCGCATGCGCTGCGTGCTGATCGCCGACTGGGCGATGACCGGCACCGGATCGAGCCACACGTGCGGGCTGGCCTGCGCGGCGGCCTGCGGCACCAGTTCCGGGTCCCAGATGCCCATGGGAAACCAGTGCAACAGGTGATCGGCCCACCACATGGCGTCATAGCCGTCGGCCTCGCGGCGCGCGGCGGCACCCACGGCCGCCTCCGCAGGCGGCCGCACGGGGCCCATGCAGGAGATCTCAAGGGGTCGCGACATCGCGGCGAGGCTAGCGGAGGGGTGCCCCCGGACGTTTCAGTCGGGGTCCGGTGTCACGGGCGGAAGCATGGCCTCGCCACGGGCCTCGTCGATGTCGGCCACCTGTGTGGCGAGCCACTTCGCGATGTCGTTCTCCATCACCACGTCCTTGATGGCCTCGGCCCGGCCCCGGCGCTCGTCGCGCGGCATGGTGAGCGCGTGGTGCAGCGCGTCGGCCTGCGCCTCCACGTCGAACGGGTTCACGCCCAGCGCGAATGCCCCGATCTCCTCGTATGCCCCCACGTTCTCGCTGAGGATGAGCACGCCGTCGCGCTCGTTCACCAGCGGGGCCTCCTTGGCCACCAGGTTCATGCCGTCGAAGATCGAGTTGACCAGCATCACGTCGAAGTGCTTGTAGGCGGTCACCGCGAGCGGCAGGTTGCTCTCGAAGCGCAGATCGATGGGCATCCAGTCGGTGTTGCCGTGCTTCGTGTTGATGGCGCTCACCAGCTGGGTGATGCGCTCCACGTACTCCACGTACTCGGGCACGTCCTGGCGCGACGGCTGCAGCATGGCGAAGAAGGTGATCTCCTCGCGGAACTCGGGGTGCCGGTCGAGGAAGATGTCGAAGGCCGTGAACCCGCGCAGAATGTTCTTCGAGAGGTCGGTGCGGTCCACCCGCACCACCAGGTGGCGCCGCCGCCGGCGCAGGAACTGGGCCTCCTCCGCGTGCACCGCGTCGCTCGCCGCCAGTTCGGTGAAGCCGTCGGCATCGATGGAGATGGGGTAGTTGCGCACCCGCACGCGCCGGCCGTGGTAGTTGACGCACATGGCGGCGTAGTCCACCTCGAGCCCCAGCAGGTCCTCGCACGAGAGCAGGAAGTTGCGGGCGTAGCGCTGCGTGTGGAAGGCCACGATGTCGTTGGCCAGCAGGCCCTCGATGATGCGCTCGCGGATTCGCGGGGGCAGCACCCGCCAGTAGTCGGGCTGCGGCCACGGGATGTGCACGAAGAAGTGCAGGAAGGCGTGGGGCATGCGCTCGCGGATGATCTCGGGCGCCGTGTACAGGTGGTAGTCGTGCAGCATCACCACCGAGCCCGGGTAGTCGGCCAGGGCCCCCACCACGGCGTCGGCGAACAGGCGGTTGGCCTCGATGTAGCCGTCGTCCCAGGCCGCGTATTCCTGTTCGCGGATATCCGGCACGTTCGAGAGGTCCCACAGGTAGTGCTGGATGAACCACAGCATGGGGTTGGCCACCACGTTGTAGTAGCGCTCGTACACCTCGTCGCCCATCACCACGAAGCGGCCGCGCAGGTCCACCCCGAGGCCCGGCACGCGGTACTCGCCGCCGCTCTCAGCCTGCACCCGGGCATCGCCGTCCTCGATGGCCGCCGAGATCCACACAGCCGGCGCCACATTGACCAGCCCCGAGAGCGCGGTGACCAGCCCGCCGCCGGACCGCACCATGGTCGTGCCGCCCGCGCCGTCGTCAACGAACCCGACCGGCCCGCGGTTGGACACCAGGATGAGTGGTGGCGTCTCCATGCCTGCATCATGCCGCAGTCAGCGCCTGCCCCGAGCGGTGCGATACTTCACCGGTGCTGAATGGCCGCCTCTATCGGCTCTCGTGGCTGGTGGCGCTCGTCGCCCTGCTCGTTGCCCTGCTCACCCTCGAATCGCCGGGCGGCGCACCCGATCCCCCGTTGCCGCCTGCATTTGACGCCATCGCGGCCCGCGGGCTGGCCGCGCAGCTCGATGGCGTGGCGCCCGAGCGGGTACCCGGCACCGCCGGTGACCAGCGTGCGGCCGACTGGATGGCCGATCAGTTCGCGCAGGTTCCGGGTGCCACCGCGGTGCGCCGTCAGGTGTTCGCCGTCACCACTCCCCGGGGTCGCATCACCACCCAGAACGTGTACGTATCGCTGCCCGCCCGTGGCGGTACGTCGTCGCGGCATGCGCTGATCATCTCGGCGCCGCGCGACACCCCGCCCGGCGTACGTGGTGCCGAGAGCGGCTCGGCCGTACTCATTCAGCTGGCGCGCGCACTCGGCACCGTGGCGCGCGAGCGCCCCGTCATCGTGGTGAGCACCGGTGCATCCACGCTGGGCAACGCGGGCGCGCGCTGGTTCATGGAGCGGTTCGACAAGGTGCCCGTGGAGGCGGCGTTGTCGCTGGACGACCCGGCCGGCGACCCCACTGCACTGCACATCTGGGACGACGGCCAGGATGGCCGCCGCGCGCTCGGTCTGGGCGCGGCCGCGCTGCAGGCCGCCGGTCGCGCAGGCGCCGCCGTGGCTGAGGCGCCGGGCGCGTTCCCCCAGATCGCCATGATGGGCGTGCCGCAGACCAGTGGCGATCAGGCGGCGTACATCACGGCGGGAATCCCATCCATCTCGCTCGCGGCGCGCACGGAGACTCCGCTGGTGGGCGGCAACCTGGCAACCGAGGCGGCGCTCGGCACCGCGGGACGCACGTCGGAGACCCTGCTCGGTGCCCTCGACCTGGTGGACCGCGTGGCGCGGCCATCACCCGGGCTGATGATCGGCGGGCGCGAGCTCGGAAGCGTGATGAGCCGCGTGGTCATCCTTCTGCTCGCCCTGCCCATCCTGGTGGCCGCCGTTGACCTCGCCGTGCGCCTTCGCCGCGCAGGCGTGCGCGTGGCGGCCTTCATCATGGCGCTCGCCTGGCGCCTGCTCCCGGTGGTGGTGGCCATGCTCGTGGCCCACCTGCTGGCCACCGCCGGCATGATGGCCTCGGCCTCGGGAGGGTGGCCGCCACTCGCAGGCGATGTGCCGCTTGACCTGCCGGCCGTGGTGGCGCTGCTGCTGGCTGCCGTGGCGGGCACGCTCACCTGGATGGCCGTGCGCGAGCGCGCCACGCGCCGCGACGCCGAGGTGGCATCGCGTGCCTCCAGCGGCATCATCGCGCTGGGCGGCGTGTGCGTGCTGCTGTGGCTGGTCAATCCGTTCGCGCTGGTGGTGGCGCTGCCGCCGGCGCACGCCGCGCTTGTGGCCACCCGTGCCAAGCGCACCTGGCAGGTGGTGGTGCTCGGCGTCATCGCCGTGGCGCCGCTGGTGCTGCTGTGGGCCTGGATGTCGGGTCGCATCGACCGCGGCATTCCGCAGTCGGCCTGGTACCTGCTGGAGACCACGCTCGCCGGTGGCCGTGGGCTGCTGGTGCCCGTGCTGGCCGCCGCAGTGCTCGTCATCACCTGGAGCATGGCGTCGCTCGTCGTCCGCCGTACCCGCCGCGGCCTCATGGCCGCGGGTCCCTACAAGCCCGTGCCGAGCGAGGATGAACGCCTGGCACGTCGTGGCCGTCGCCGCGAGACCACCGGAGGCCGTACCCGTTGACCCAGCCCAGTCTCATCTCGGTGGTCATCCCCGTGTACGACGAACGCGACTCGCTCGAGCAGCTGGCTGCCGAGTTGCTGCCGGTGATGCGCGGGCTTCCCGGGCCCTTCGAGGTCATCTTCATCGACGACGGCTCGCGCGATGGCGGCGACGTGGTGCTGGCCGGCCTCGCCGCGCTGCACGATGAGATCCGCGTCATCAAGATGCGCAGCAACTTCGGCAAGGGCCCCGCGCTCACCGCCGGCTTCACCGAGGCCCGTGGCGACATCGTCATCACGCTCGATGCCGACCTGCAGGACGACCCCGCGGAGATCCCGCGCATGCTCGCGGCCCTCGACGAGGGCGCCGACCTGGTGTCGGGGTGGAAGCAGGAGCGCCACGACCCGCTGAACAAGCGCATCCCGTCGAAGTTCTTCAACGCCATGGCGCGCAAGGCGTCGGGCCTCGAGCTGCACGACCTCAACTGCGGGTTCAAGGCCTACCGGGCCGATGTGGTGCACTCCCTGGCCATCCCGGGCGAGATGTACCGCTTCATCCCCGCAATCGCGGCGTCCGAGGGTTTCACTGTCGTCGAGATCCCGGTGAACCACCGGGCCCGCAAGCACGGCAAGAGCAAGTACGGCTTCGAGCGCTACCTGCGTGGCCTGCTTGACCTGGTGACCATCTCCATCGTCGGCCGCTACCGCCACCGTCCCATGCACCTGTTCGGTGGCGCCGGGCTGCTGCTGTTCGCCATCGGGGTGATCATCGGCGTCTACCTCACCATCATCAAGATCCTCGGCGAGGCCATCGGCGGCAGGCCGCTGCTCATCCTCGCGGTGCTGCTCATTGTGGTGGGCATCCAGCTGTTCACCATCGGCCTGGTGAGCGAACTGATCCAGCGCGGGCGACTGTGCAGCGAGGAAGACGAGGCGGCATCGCGCATCGAGCGCATCATCGAGGGGTGACCCTGCCGCTGCGAGTGGAGTGGGTGGGCACGTACGAACGTGACTACCCGCGTACCCGCGTGCTGGTGGACGGCCTGCGTGCCCTCGGCGTGCAGGTGGACGAGCGCCACCGCGCGGTGTGGGAGCGCACCACGCACAAGGCGGGCGGGTTCCTGTCGCCCGTGAGCCTGGCGAAGGCCGGCGCCTCGTATGCGGGTGCGTGGGCGGGCCTCGCGGTGCAGCGCCACCCCGAGGGGCACCCCGATGCGGTCATCGCCGGGTACCCGGCCCAGCCCGACGCCGTGCCCGCGTGGGTGGTGGCTAAGCGCCACCATGCGCTGCTGGTGGCCGACGTGATGATCTCGCTCACCGACACCCTCGCGGGCGATCGCGGACGCGTGGGCCGTGCGGGCGGCATGGTGCTGGCGGGTATCGATCGCACCACCCTGCGGCTCGCCGACATCGTGCTGTGCGACACCCGGGCCAACGCCGACTTCATGGCCGCCCGCTTCGGCGTGCCGCGCGCCCGGCTGGTGGTGGCCCCGGTGGGCGCCGAGCCCGACGCCTTCCCGCCCACGCCGCAACCGGATGGGCCCGTGCACGTGCTCTGGTACGGAAAGCTCTCGCCCATGCACGGACTCGACGTCATCGTGGACGCCGCGCGGCGCTCCCGGGTGCCGCCGGTACGCCTGATCGGTGCGGGGCAGTTGGACGCGTGGCTTGCCGATGAGATCCGCCGTGACCCGCCGCCGCACCTCACCCATGTGCCGTGGGTGCCGTATGCCGAACTGGCGCACGAGGTGGCCGCCAGCGCCGTGGTGCTGGGCGTGTT
>CANGAY010000002.1 GCA_947451735.1 Actinomycetota bacterium | reverse complement strand
TTCCCGCCGGGGTCGTCACGCTGAGCCACGGTGAGCGAGTACGAACAAGGTCACGGCTGTGCGCCCGATGTGCGTCGCGCCCTTGGGTGGGCGCGGTCGAAGTCGTCGCGCAGGTGGCTTGCCGTGATGTGGGTGTACACCTCGGTGGTCACCGGGCTGGCGTGGCCGAGGTGCGCCTGCACGTAACGGATGTCCACGCCCGCCTGCACCAGATGGGTGCCGCATGAGTGACGCAGCGCATGGGGGAACACCCGCACGCCCTCCGACACCAGGCCGGCCCGGTCGGCCGCGCGATTGACCTCGCGCCACACGTCGCTCCTGCCGATGCGACGGCCCCGGGCGCCCAGGAACACGGCGTCGGCGTCCCGGTGCTTCTGCTGGCCCGGGCGTGGGGTCACGTCGTTGGCGCGCAGCTCGGGGCGCGCGGTGGCCAGGTACCGCGTGAGCACCTCGCGGGCCACCACCGGAACGGCGACCGCGCGGTGCTTGTCGCCCTTGCCCAGCACCACCACGTACGGGTCGGCCGGGTCGTCCAGATGCAGGGCCGACATGTCGAGGCCCGCGGCCTCGGTGGCGCGCAGGCCACAGCCGTAGAGCACCTCGATGAGCGCGTGCGTGCGCAGGCCGAGCGGGCCGGGCATGGCGGCGGCGGCATCGCAGAGCCGACGCATCTGGGCCGGGGTGAGCGCAGACACCTCGCGGGCGAGCGCCTCCTGCGTGCGAGCGGCGGCGGCCGGCGGACGCAGATCCTGCACTGGGTTCGGCAGCGCCAGGGCGCGCGACCACCAGCGACAGAAGGCACGCACGGCGGCCACGCGGCGCGCCCGGCTGCTCTGGCGACCCTCCAGATGGTCGCGCCAGTCCTGCCACCACCCCGGGGCGATCTGCGACATCTGCTCGGCGGCCCGGCGCGCGGCAGGGTCGTCCTCCACGCCGAACGACGGACCCGCCTCACCGCCATCCGGCACACCGAGGGCCGTGCCCAGGATGACCAGGTCGCGCGCGTATGCCGCGCGCGTGTTGGCGCTGCCGCGCGTGGCCAGGAAGCCCGCGACAAGTGCCCGGAAGCCCTCCGGGTCGACCTGCACGCTCATCCGCGCGGGTGCGCCTTCCTGAGCGTCTCCTGCAGCGCGCGCGTGGTGACGCCGGTGTAGCGCTCGGTGGTGGCGATGCTCGAGTGGCCGAGGAACTCCTGCACCACGCGAAGGTGCGCGCCGCCCTCACCGCCGGGGCCCTCCAGCAGGTGCGTGGCCGCTGCGTGGCGCAGCAGGTGCGGGCCGCCGCTTCGGCCCATCGCCTGCAGCGCGCTGTTGACGATGCGGTAGACGGTGGCGCCGTCGAGCGGGCCGCCGGTGCGCGACAGGAACACCCGCGCGCGCGTTGCCGCCGTGAGCCCGGTCATGGCGGCCAGACGGGGGCGACCCTCGTCGAGCCACTCGCGCAGGGCGTCCACGCACGGCTCGGTCATGGGCACCGTGCGGGCATACCCGCCCTTGCCTACGACCGACAGCACCTCGTTCTCGAAGTCGAGCGACGACAGCACCAGATCGCACACCTCCTGGCGGCGCAGACCGCTGCCATAGAGCACCTCGATGATGGCGCGGTCGCGGATGGCCAGGGCACGGGCGGTGGATCGCGGCGGCGCATCGTCAACCGCGCGGGCGGCGGCGTCGGCGATGGCGGCGGCGTCATCCTGCGACAGGCGCGGCACGGGGGTGCGCTGGGGACGCGGAGTGTCGATGAGATCAGCCGGCGAGCGCCCGCGGTCGAACAGGGGGCGCAGCCACTCGCGCAGCGCCGTGAGGGCACGGCGGCGGGTGGCCGGTGCCCAGCCGATCTCGCGCAGGGCCGCCTCGAGCATGGATGGCGTGATGTCTCCCGGCGCCGCCACCCCGCGCTCCGCCAGCCATGCGCCCACGCGACGGCAGTCGCGCACGTACCCCGCACGTGACGACGCCGCCAGCTCGCGGGTGCGTGAGCCCTGACGCGACAGGCGGTCGTCGAACTCGGCCAGCGATTGCTCCCACGCCGTGGGGAGCGGCGCGTGCCCGGCCATCAGCCCGGGGTTCCCTGCAGCGAGATCTCGCCCACGTACGCCCGGTAGCCGTCGCCATCGACGTTGGGCGGGGGCTCGGTGATCCACAGCGTGTACACGTCGGACGCCGCGCCCGGGGTGAGGTCAACCGACTGGGCACCGTTGGTGAACGTGCCCTTGCCCACCACGCGGGTATCGGCACCCGGCGGCCCGGCGAGCACCTCGAAGGCCCCGCCCGTGCCCTTGGTGATCATGTCGAGGCGCGTGGCCACGGCCGGCTGCTGCAGCGTCAGCTCGAGCCCCACGCCGGTCTTGCCCACGCCGCCGAAGTCGGGGGTGGCGTACTTCTCGGTGCGCCAGAAGGTCTGATCGTTGCCGTCGTAGGCCAGCGGCACCTCTGCGGGCATCTCGCGGCCGTCGCCACTCGGGTCAACGTCCTTCACCGACGCAAGCTTGAGCGTGGTGACGTCGCCGGTGGCGGCACCCGACCCGCCCGCGGCCGACGCCGGGACCTTCACCGGGGCGGGGGCGCCGTTGCCGACACGGTCACCCGCACCGCCGCGACCCCACACGATGAACACGCCCACCACGACCAGGGCAAGGATGAGGCCCGCGGCCATGAACCCGGGCCACAGGCGGCGCGAGCGGTTCTTCGCCGCCGTGTGGATCACGGGATCGCCGGGCGCGGCGTCGTGCGGGGGCTCGTCCGCCGGCGGTGCAGCAGGGGGTGGTGGTGCAGCGGCCGGTGGCGCCACCACCACCGCGGCCTGACGCACGCTGGTGGCCCCGTCCTCGTCCTCCGGGGCAGGCGTGATGCCGAGCGCACCGGTCACCTCGTCGTCGGCGGGCAGCGCCACGACCGGCAGCACTCCGGTGGTGCCCTGTGGGGCGTCGAGCAGGGCGTCCGACATCTCGAGTGCCGTGGAAAACCGCGCCGACGGATCCTTCTCGCATGCACGCAACGTGGCGGCGGCGAGATAGGGCGGCACCGTCGGCATGACCGCACGCGGGTCGGGCAGCGGGTCGCGCACCTGACGCTGTGCCACACCCATGGGCGTGTCGGCCGGGAACGGCAGCTCACCCGTGAGGCACTCGTACAGCACGATGCCCAGCGAGTACACGTCGCTTCGCCCGTCCACCGCGAGGCCACGTGCCTGCTCGGGGGCGAGGTAGTCACTGGTGCCGAGCACCGTGCCGGTGCGGGTGAGCCCGCCCTGATCGCCGTCGAGCAGCCGGGCGATGCCGAAGTCGGTGAGCTTCGCCGTGCCGTCGTCGGTGACCAGCACGTTGTGGCTCTTGATGTCGCGGTGGATCACGCCCTGGCGGTGCGCCAGCTCGAGCCCCCGGGCCACCTGGCTCGCCACCGACGCCGCGGTCTCGGGCGGCAACGGGCCCTTGTCGCGGATGAGCGCCTTGAGGTTGGTGCCCTCCACCAGTTCGAACACGATGTAGGGGCCGTCGTCGTCCTGCCCCTCGTCGAGCAGGCGCACGATGGCGGGGTGCGAGAGCCGCGACACGGCCTGCGCCTCGCGCCTGAACCGCTCGATCAGGTCGGGATCGTCCTGCACGCGCGCGTGCATGCGCTTGAGGGCCACGTTCTCGCCGGTCACCTGGTCACGGGCGCGCCACACCGTGGCCATGCCCCCGCTGCCGATGGGCTGATCCAATACGTAGCGTCCTGAGACGATGTCACCGGCCACGGCCACGCCCCGGTTTTCGCGGTCCGGCCCGGCGGCACCTGCCACATAACGATTGCACGCGTGACCACGCTGGTACGGTCGCCCGGATGACGACGCAGACGGTGCTCATCGTCGAGGACGACGCGGCAATCTCCGACTCCCTCGCCTACCACCTGGGCCGGGCCGGGTACCGCACGCTGCAGGCGGCCGATGGCGGCACGGGCCTGCGCCTGTTCCGGCGCGAGCGCCCCGATCTGGTCATTCTCGACCTGATGCTGCCGCAGATGGACGGCTGGCGGTTCACCGAGGAGGTGCGCGCCGACGACCCGGACGTACCGGTGATCATGTGCAGCGCGCGTACCAGCGAGCACGACCGCGTGCACGGGCTCGACATCGGCGCCGACGACTACGTGACCAAGCCCTTCTCGATGAAGGAGATGGTGGCCCGCGTGTCCGCGCACCTGCGCCGCCGCGACAAGGACCGCGCACGCGGGTCGGACGTGCCCATCGAGGTGGAGGGCCTCACCATCGACCCCGACCAGGTGCAGGCATTCGCCGGCGGCCAGAGCGTGGGGCTCACCCCCCGCGAGTTCCAGGTGCTGCTGGTGCTGGCCAAGGCGGCGGGCAAGCCACTGGCCCGCAACAAGATCTATCGCGAGGCCTGGGGCTACGAGATGATGGCCGGCGACCGCTCGGTGGACGTGTTCGTGCGCAAACTCCGCCAGAAACTGAAGGCCGCCATTCCCGACGTGGCCTTCGTCATCACCCACTACGGCGTGGGTTACCGGTTCGATCCCACCCCCGGCGGGTCGTCCGACTGACACATCCCCGGCCGTAGGGCATTGATCGGGTGGCCATTCCCCGCGAGGATGGCGGAGTACCCGAGTCACATCTGAAAGGCCAGCATGGGAAGCGACGCCAAGTGCCCGTTCACGGGCGGCATGAAGGGCACCACCAACCGCGACTGGTGGCCCAACCAGCTCGACCTGGGGGTGCTGCAGCAGAACCCCGCCGTGGCCGACCCCATGGGGCCCGACTTCGACTACGCCGAGGAGTTCACGAGCCTCGACCTGGACGCCCTCGCGCGTGACGTGGACGCGGTCATGACCGACTCGCAGCCCTGGTGGCCCGCCGACTACGGCCACTACGGTCCGTTCTTCATCCGCATGGCCTGGCACAGCGCCGGCACGTACCGCATTCAGGACGGCCGCGGCGGCGCGGGCACCGGCAGCCAGCGGTTCGCCCCGCTCAACAGCTGGCCCGACAACGTGAACCTCGACAAGGCACGCCGCCTGCTGTGGCCGGTCAAGCAGAAGTACGGCCGCAAGATCTCGTGGGCCGACCTCTTCATCTTCGCCGGCAACCGCGCGCTCGAGACCATGGGCTTCACCACCTTCGGCTTCGCCGGGGGGCGCGAGGACATCTGGGAGCCCGAGCAGGACATCAACTGGGGCCAGGAGTCGGAGTGGCTGGGCGACGAGCGCTACAGCGGCGACCGCGACCTGGAGAACCCGCTGGCCGCCGTGCAGATGGGCCTCATCTACGTGAACCCCGAGGGCCCCAACGGCACCCCCGACCCGCTGGCGTCAGCCGTGGACATCCGCGAGACGTTCCGCCGCATGGCCATGGACGACGAGGAGACCGTGGCGCTGGTGGTGGGTGGCCACACGTTCGGCAAGGCACACGGTGCCGGCGACCCCGAGAAGTACGTGGGCCCCGAGCCCGAGGCCGCACCGCTGCAGCAGCAGGGCTTCGGCTGGAAGAACACCATGGGCACCGGCAGCGGTGACGACACCATCTCGAGCGGCATCGAGGGGGCGTGGACGCCCACCCCGATCACCTGGGACAACTCCTACCTGGAGACCCTGTTCGGCTACGAGTGGGAGCTCACCAAGAGCCCGGCCGGCGCGCAGCAGTGGACGCCCAAGGACGGCGCGGGCGACGGCACGGTGCCGGACGCCCACGACGCCTCGAAGTCGCACGCGCCCATGATGACCACGGCCGACATGGCCATGCGCATGGACCCGGCGTACGAGGCCATCTCGCGCCGCTTCCTCGAGAACCCCGACCAGCTGGCCGACGCCTTCGCGCGTGCCTGGTACAAGCTCACCCACCGCGACATGGGCCCGTACGTGCGCGGCCTGGGTTCGATGGTGCCGGCTGAGCCGCAGCTGTGGCAGGACCCGGTGCCGGCCGTTGACCACCCGCTGGTGGGCGCTGCCGACATCGCGGCCCTCAAGGCGTCAATCGCCGCGTCGGGCCTCTCGGTGGCCCAGTTGGTGACCACCGCATGGGCGTCGGCCGTCACATTCCGTGGCTCCGACAAGCGCGGTGGCGCCAACGGTGCCCGCATCCGCCTGGAGCCGCAGCGGAACTGGGCCGTGAACAACCCGGCCGAGCTGGCCACGGTGCTCGGGGTGCTCGAGGGCATCCAGGCCGAGTTCAACGCCGGCGGCGGCACCAAGGTGTCGCTGGCCGACCTCATCGTGCTGGCCGGCGGCGTGGGCGTGGAGCAGGCGGCTGCGGCTGCGGGGCACAGCATCGAGGTGCCCTTCACGCCGGGTCGCACCGACGCCACGCAGCAGCACACCGACGTGGAGTCGTTCGCGGTGCTCGAGCCCACCTCCGACGGCTTCCGCAACTATCTGGCCCCTGGGCAGGTGCACCCCGCGGAGTTCCTGCTGGTGGACCGCGCAAACCTGCTCACCCTGAGCGCACCCGAGATGACGGTGCTGGTGGGTGGCATGCGCGCCATCGGCGCCAATGCCGACGGCAGCAGCACCGGCGTGCTCACCGACCGCCCCGGCGCGCTCACGAACGACTTCTTCGTGAACCTGCTCGACATGGGCACCGAGTGGACCGCCACCTCCGATGCCGAAGAGGCCTTCGAGGGCCGCGACCGGGCAACCGGTGCGGTCAGGTGGACCGGCAGCCGCGTTGACCTCGTGTTCGGGTCGAACTCGCAGCTGCGCGCGGTGGCCGAGGTGTACGCCTCCGCGGATGCCACGCAGAAGTTCGTGGACGACTTCACCGCGGCATGGGTGAAGGTGATGGAGCTTGACCGCTTCGACCTGAACTGATCAGGCCGGATGCCCCGGGGTGGCATGCCACCCCGGGGCTCAGCGGCATCAGGCGTCCGCGGTGAGCTCCTCCACCTCATCGTTGACCGGGCGCAGGCGCACCAGGGCGTAGATGAGTCCGCCCAGCAGGCCACCCACGAGCGGGCCGACGATGTAGATCCACAGGCTCGACCCCTCGCCGGCGAACAGCGCCGGGGCGATGGCGCGGGCGGGGTTGTACGAGCCACCGTCAATGGGGCCGGCCACCGCGAGCGCGATGAAGATGAAGCCGCCGATGGCCACCGGTGCGAAGGCGCCGCTCCATGGCGAGTCGTCGGTGGCAACCGAGCTGATGACGATGAGGAACAGCGCGGTGATGATGATCTCGATCACCAGGGCCGTGCCGTTGCCCACGCCGTCGGCCGGCGCGTTGACCATGGCGTCACGCACCTTGTCGCCGTACAGGGCGAGGGCAGCGGCCACCGCGCCGCATGCGCCCACGATCTGGGCCAGCCAGTAACCCAGCACCTCACGCCAGGGGAACGCGCCGCCGATGGCGAGGCCCAGTGACACGGCTGGGTTGAAGTGCCCACCGGAGATGTGGCCGAACGCGAAGATCATGAGGCCGAGGCCAAGACCGAAGCCAGCGGCAACGCCCACCGAGCCGATGGCGGTGGGATTGAGCACCGACAGGGCCACGCCCGAGAAGGCGATGAACAGGAATCCGAATGTGCCGAGGATCTCGACGATGAAGCGTCGCTCGAACGAGGCGATCACGATCAGTGCTCCTTCACGGGGATACGGGCCGGAAAACCGGGCGCGTTTTCGGTTCGCCCCGTCATGCATTTCCCCTGCCAATGACCGCAACGCATTGAGTCCGGTGCCCTGGCTCCGCTAAGGTGCCGCGGCCCCTGGCGGGATGCCCGAGTGGTCAAAGGGAGCGGTCTGTAAAACCGTCGGCTCTGCCTACGAAGGTTCAAATCCTTCTCCCGCCATGCACCGAAGCCCCGCGCGAACGCGCGGGGCTTCGTCGTTGCGGGGCCTACTCGCCGTCGGCGATGCGGGCGATCACCAACTTGGCGCGGGTCATCTCCATCGCTGCGGCGGCCGGCCCCTCGCGGGCCTCGCCCGATCCGCGCGTGCCCCCGTACGGCTGCTGGTCGGCACGGAAGGTTGGCGTCTCGTTGATGACCACGCCGCCGTAGTCGAGCCGTGCGGCCCAGCCGATGGCGCGATCCACGCGCGCCGTGAAGATGCCGGCCTGCAGCGCCACCGGGCTGTCGTTGGCCATGGTGATGGCGTCGTCAATGCGGTCGTAGGCGGCGATGCCGATGACCGGCCCGAAAACCTCCTCGGTCATCATCTTGGTGAATGGGGCAACGCCGTCGAGCACCGTGGGCGCCACCATGGCGGGGCCGCCGGCCAGCTCGCCACCGCAAAGGACCCGCGCACCCACATCGGTGGCCTCAGACACCCACTGCAGAATGCGCTCGGCACTTGCGTGGTCGATCACCGGGCCCACGTCGGTGCCCTCGTCCAGCGGATCGCCCACCGTGAGGGCGTCAACCAGCGGCAGCAGCGCCTGCACAAAGGTGTCGTGCACCTCGCGATGCGTGTACACGCGCTGCACCGAGATGCACGACTGCCCGCCGTGCGTGAAGGCGCTGGCGGCCACCTTCGCCGCGGCAAGGCCCACATCGGCGTCGCGGTGCACGATGACCGGTGTGGCGTTGCCCAGTTCGAGCGCCACGGGGATATCGGCGCGCTGCGCCTTGATGGCCCATCCCACGGGTCCGCTGCCGGTGAACGAGATCATGCGGATGCGCGGGTCGGCCACCAGCGCCTGGCCCACCTCGCCGTCGCCGAGCACCGTGCAGAGCATGTTGCGGGGAAGCCCGGCCTCCCACAGGATGGCGGCGAGCGCGAGGCCCGACAGCGGCGTGCGCCCGG
The DNA here is from genome assembly GCA_947451735.1 of Actinomycetota bacterium. GTDB lineage: Bacteria > Actinomycetota > Thermoleophilia > Miltoncostaeales > Miltoncostaeaceae > SYFI01. The sequence goes on along the minus strand of CANGAY010000002.1, from coordinate 6,243 downwards.
CGGGCTTCAGCACCACCGGCGCGCCCGCGGCCACGGCCGGCCCCAGCTTGTGCGCCACCAGGTTGAGGGGGAAGTTGAACGGCGTGATGGCGGCGATCACCCCGTGGGGCTCGCGCACCGTGAACCCCAAGAGGCCGGCCCCGGCATCACTGGCGTCCATGGGCACCACCTCGCCGGTCATCGTGCGCGCCACGGCCGCCGAGAACGCCAGTGTGTCGACGCACCGGGCCACCTCGCCGCGTGCCTGCGTCATGGGCTTGCCGGCCTCGGCGGCGATGATGTGCGCCAGCACATCCGCGCGATCGCGCACCAGCGCCGATGCCCGGTCGAGAATGCGCGCGCGCTCAGCAGCCGAGGGCGCGTGACCCAGCGCTCCCAGCGCCACGGTTACCGCGCGGTCCACCGCCTCAGGCCCGCTCTCCTGGACCACGGCCACCTCATCGCCGTCGTACGGCGAGATGACCACGCGGTCGGCCACGCCGGGCAGCGGGTCGCCGCCGGCCATGCCGTGCACCGGGATCCACTGCGGAATGTCAACGCGCGACATGTGCGGCAGGCTACCCCCGCCGTGATGCCGAATAGTGGGGTTCATGCCGCCCCTGCTGCCAGAGCACGTGCAGTCGGACCCCGTCGGTGCGCTCACCGCATGGGTTCACGAGGCGCGCGCCAGCGCGCAACCGCAGGCCACGGCCATGGCACTCGCCACGGCGGGGCTCGACGGGCGCCCGTCGGTGCGCATGGTGTTCCTTCGTGAATGGGGTGCCTCGGGTGTGGGCTGGCTCACCGACGGCCACTCCGGCAAGGCACGCGACATCAGCGAGCGGGCAGATGTGGCCGGGGTGCTGTTCTGGCCCGGGATGGGCCGCCAGGTGCGCATCGAGGGCACCGTGCGCCTGATGGACCGCGGCGAGGTGAACGCCCTGTTCGCCCGGCGCCGGCCCGAGACGCAGGCCGCCGCCTGGGCCTGGTACCAGGGCGAGCCGCTCGATACCCGGGCCGACCTCATCAGGCGCCTGGCCACGGCACGGGCCGATGACCTGCCGCCCGGGGCGCCCCCGGCATGGGTGGGGCACCGTCTGGAACCCCGGTCAATGGAGTTCTGGCAGGAGGACCCGGACGGCCTGCACGACCGGCTGCTGGCCCGCCGCGGCGGCACGGGATGGTCCGTGCGCCGTCTCGCCCCCTAGCCGGGTTCCCGCACTGCGGGTTCCCCGCAACCCAGTGCCGTAGGTGCCACGAATTGAGGCAGCCGTAGCGCGTCCATAGCGTCACCCCACTCGACGAAGCGACCTGTGGGGAGGTGAACGGGGCCCGTGATGACCTCGCTCGGCAAGGGTATCGGCATCGGATACCTCATATTCGTCGCGCTCGGCCTCATCATCGCCGTCGCGGTGCTCTACTCCACGAAAGCCGGGCGCCGCAACAAGGGCGTGAGCGACCACGTGGAGAAGGCGGAGCGCGCCGAGCCGTGGTGGGGCCTGTTCGTCGTGGTGCTCCTCGGCGTGCTGCTCGGGCTCACCATCTGGCGGGCCCCCTGGTTTCAGGACAGCGGCCCCGGCCAGACCGTGAAGGTCACCGGCATGCAGTTCGGCTGGCTCGTGCAGCCCGCACAGGTGAAGGCCAACCAGCCGGTCCAGTTCAACGTGTCGTCAAAGGACGTGAACCACGCCATGGGCCTGTTCGACCCGGAGGGGCGCCTGATCATGAACGTGCAGGCCGTCCCCAACTACACGACCACGCGTACGCAGACCTTCACCGAGCCCGGCCTCTACACCATCCGGTGCTTCGAGTTCTGCGGGTACCAGCACGCGAAGATGATCTACCCGGGCTTCAAGGTGACCGCATGACCACCGCATATCCGCCCGCGCCGCCGGTCGGCGCCCTGCCCTATGACGCCGACTACGCGGCCACCCCACCACTTGCACTGGTCGAGGCCCGCACGCGTCGTCTGGTGCTGCGCTGGATCTGGACCGCCACGGCCTTCCTGGGCGTGGCTGGCGTGCTGGGCCTCTTGCTCAGGCTCGGCCAGGCCGAGTTCATCTCGCTCGACGGCAACCTCTGGTACGCCATCATGACGGCCCACGGTCTGGGGGCATTCATCGCCTGGGCCGGGTTCTTCCTCATGGGCATCAGCTTCTGGGTGCTCAACAAGTGCGGCTTCCACATCCGCTCATTCATCCTTCCCGAGATCACCTACTGGACCATGGTCATCGGCGTCGTGGGCATCGTGCTCACCACGCTGCTCGGCGGTTTCGGCGGTTCGTGGGTGTTCCTCTACCCGCTCGCCTTCCACTCGGCCGGCCAGTGGAGCGACACCGTCACCGGCGTGTTCTCGGCATCGGTGCTCATCGCCGGCGTCTCGATCCTCGCCTACTGCGCCGCCGTGCTGCACACCATCATCGGCCCGGGCCTGCAGGCCGAGAAGGACACCATCGGCCAGCGCATCGGCCTGGCCTTCGGATTCGGCCTGCTGTGGCCGTCGCGCTTCAAGACCCGTCGCGGTCGCGAGCCGTACCCCGTGCTGCCGCTTGCGGTGAACGCCGTGGACATGTTCCTTGCCACGCTGCCCTTCGCGCTGCTGCTGGTGTTCCAGATCATCGAGTCGGTCCACACCGGCTTCTCGATCAACACGCTGCTCGCGGGCAACCTGCTGTGGGCCTTCGGTCACCCGGTGGTGTACCTGCTGCTCTTCCCAGCGGCCGCCGTCTACTACTACCTCATCCCGAGGTACGCCAACCGGCCGCTGGTGGCGGGGCGCGCGGTGGCGGTGGCGTGGCTCATCGCACTCACGTTCAACCTGTTCGTGTGGGCGCACCACCTGTACCTCAACTACCCCGACGGCAACACCGTGCAGGAGTCGCTCGGCACCATCATGCAGCCGACGACCTACGCACTGGTGCTGCCCTCGGCACTCAGCCTGTTCTCGATCGCCGCGACGATCTACAAGAGCAACTTCCAGTGGAATGCCGCGTCGAAGTTCCTCATCGCCGGCGTCATCTCATGGCTGGTCGCGGGGCTGCAGGGGATCATCAACGCCACGTCGGCGTTCCAGGACACCCTGCACAACACGCTGTGGGTGGTGGGCCACTTCCACAACATGGCCTTCCTCAACATGGGGCTCCTGATCTTCGGCGCCATGTACGGGTTCCTGCCCGAACTCACTGGGCGCGCGCACTTCAACGAGCGCCTCGGATCCCTGCACCTGTGGGGCACCCTGGTCGGCGGGTACGGCTGGGTGGTGTGTCAGATGCTGCAGGGCCTTGAGGGCGCACCGCGTCGCTGGTCGCGCCTGCCCGACACCTACCTCGACCTCACCCGCATCTCGCTGATCTTCCTGGCGGTGCTGGTGATCGCCCAGGTGATCTTCCTGATCAACCTCTACATCACGCTCACCCGCTCGCCCTTCGACGACCCGACGGTGCGACACGGGAAGCCCATCAGGTAACCGCGGAGCCGCCGGGTCGTGGAGATCTTCCTCGCCCACATCCCGCACATCGCGCTCATCGTGGCGCTCGCCCTTCTCTTCGTCAGGATGGAGATCGGCGAGCGCCGCCTGCGTGCGGTGGCCGTGGCCGGTGGCGACGTCGAGGCAGCCGAGGCCCGCGCGCTGGGCGTGCGCGGCGCCGTGCGCACCCTGCTGCTGCTGGTGCTGCTGGCCGCCGTGGCAGTGCTGGTGGTGCAGGCGCTCCGGGGCGTCAATCCCAGCGGGTTCATCGTGTTCGACTACCTGGTGGCCGGCGGCATCCTCGCCGTGTGGTTCGCCTGGTCAACACCGCAGGCCATGGCCCCGGGCGTGCGCCAACGGCTCGGCGGGTTCGGCCGCGGCATGGTGCGGTTCGCCGTGCTCATCGTCGCCGTCGGTGGTGTGGTGATCGCCGGCATGGCGCTCGCCCACGGCGTACTGCTGCCCGCCTTGTAGTCTCACCTCCACGCCATGGGCGGTGGTCAAGGGAAGCCGGTGCGATTCCGGCGCGGTCCCGCCACTGTGAACCGTGAGCGTCTCCACACGGCGAGAGCCAGCCACTGGGAAACCGGGAAGGTCGTGGGGGCGTGTTGACCGGAAGCCAGGAGACCTGCCTCCGCCCTCGGCACCAACGACCTTCGGCGAAGAGGTGACGGTGCAACGGGATCCCTCCGGGACCCTCATAAATGACCCCGCGTCCGGCGCCCCGGTGGCCCGCGTGCGCGACCTCGCGTTCGCCTACGGCGGTGCCGACCGCCCGGCGCTCCGCGGCATCACCCTCGATGTGCACGCCGGTGAGGTGCTGGTGATCGAGGGGCCGTCGGGCGGCGGCAAGTCCACGCTGCTGCGCGCGCTCGCCGGTCTGGTTCCCGACTTCCACGGCGGTGCCGTGTCGGGGTCGGTGGAAGTGGGCGGCCACGACGCGCTTGCCACACCCCCTGCGGCGCTCGGCGGCGCCGTGGGCATGGTGTTCCAGGACCCGGAGGCGCAGGCCGTGATGGGCACGGTTGACCGCGACGTGGCCTTCGGCCCGCAGAACGCCGGGCTGCCCGCCGACGAGATCGTGCGCCGGGTGCAGCAGGCGCTGGCCGATGCGGGCGCGGCGCACCTCTCCGGCCGCCGCATTGATGAGCTCAGCTCCGGCGAGCGCCAGCGCGTGGCCATCGCGGGCGTGCTGGCACGCGAGCCCCGGCTGCTGGTGCTCGACGAGCCCACGTCGCAGCTCGACAACGACTCCGCGGCGGCCCTGGCCTGCACGCTTCGCCGACTGGCCGACCGCGGCACCGCCGTGGTGATCGCCGAGCACCGCGGCGAGCGCGTGCGTCCCATCGCCGACCGCGTGCTGGCGGTCACCGATGGCCTGCTGGGCCCGGCCGCCCCGCCCGAAGATGACGTGCTGGCCCTCGCCCCCGCGTGCGAGGTGCCCGGCCCGCCGGCCGTGCGGATTCTCGGCATCGACGCCGGGCACGGCGAGCGCCGCGTGATGACCGATGCCTCAATGGCGCTGGTGGGCGGACGCGTCACCGCGCTGGTGGGCCCCAACGGCAGCGGCAAGACCCCCCTGCTGCGCGTGCTGGCCGGCCTGCACTGCCCTGATGCCGGCTGCGTGATGATCGACGACGACGACGTGTCGGCCCTGCCGCCCGAACTGCGCTTCCCGCGCCTGGGTCTGGTGCCGCAGGACCCGGGCCGGCACCTGCTCACCGAGACCATCGCGGATGAGATCGGCGTGGCCCTCACCTCGCTTGGCGTGGAGGGCGACGCCCGCAGCGCGCGCATTCTGGATGCCGCCCGCGACATGGGCCTCGATCATATGCTGGAGCGCCACCCCCTCGACCTGAGCGTGGGCGAGCGCGAGCGCGTGGCCCTGGCGTCGATCCTCGTGGCCCGCCCGCGCGTGCTGGTGCTCGACGAGCCCACCCGCGGCATGGACCCGGCCCGCAAGCGCGACCTGGCCCGCATCATCCGCAGCCGCGCCGCCGATGGCGTTGCCGTGCTGGTGGCCACGCACGACGGCCCGTTCGCCATGGCGGCCGCCGACGAGGTGCTGGTGATGCGCGCAGGTGGCCCGGTGCCCGGCGAACTGCCGCCCGCCGCGATCGTCACCGCATGAGCGCCGCGTCAATCGTGCTGCTGTCGGCCCTGGCCCTGCTGCTGGTGGGCTGGGCGGCATGGGAGCGCGGCCCCGGTGGCCCGAAGATGGTGGCGCTCACCGCAACGCTCGGTGCCGCCACTGCCGCCGGGCGCGTGCTGTTCGCCGCCATCCCGTCGGTGAAGCCCGTCACGACCATGTGCCTGGTGGCCGGCGCCGCACTCGGCGCCCGCGCGGGCATGGCCGTGGGCGCACTCGCCGCGCTCATCTCCAACGCCTTCCTGGGGCAGGGCCCGTGGACCCCGGCGCAGATGCTGCTGTGGGGCGCGGTTGGCGCCTCGGGAGCACTGTTCCGCCCCGCAACCCGCACGCGCATCGGTCTTGCATGCATCGCCGGTGCCTGGGGGTTCCTCTTCGGATGGGCCATGAACCTGTGGTTTCTCGCCACCTTCGGCCCCGAGGTGTCGTGGGCCGCGTTCATCACGGCGTGTATCGCAAGCGCCTGGTTCGACATCGCCGCCGCGGTGGGCAACGTGATCTTCGCCCTCATCATCGGCCCCGCGCTGTACCGCCTGCTGGCCAGATACGCAGCGCGGGTGAAGGTGAGCACTACCGTGGTGCCCGGGGCGGGCTAGGACCCGGAGAGCTCCCGCGCACGGTCGCGCAGGGCCCCATGGGCCCGCGTGGC
>CANGAY010000001.1 GCA_947451735.1 Actinomycetota bacterium | reverse complement strand
TGGGAGTAGTTACTCCGCCCGGGCGATGATCTCGTCACCGTTGCGCTCGATGCGCACGGTGTCGGCACCCTCGGCTTCGAGGAACTCCACCAGCTCGGCCACCTTGGCGTCGCCCAGCACGCTGACGATGCGCTCGATCGACACCTTGGTGGTGTCGTCGTTGCGCAGGCCCTCGCGGCGCAGGCCCTCGCGATCGGCGCGCGCCGTGTGATGCCAGCAGAAGGGGCTCGTCATATAGGGCGTCTGCATGCAGCGACGTCCGTGCTGCGCAGTCGCCTGGCAGCGCTTCATGATCGGGGAGCCGGCCTTCATTGCTGATCCTTTGCTCGTCCACGGCGGCGCGTGGTCGTTGACAAGGCAACAAACCTGACACATTGGGGGGGTAGATGCCCATACTTCGGGACAGGGGTTCACATTGCGAGACACCCGTGCCGAAGTCGGTGCCGTCAGCGGTTGCGACCGGGCACCTGCTCCCCTACGATCCCGCGTCGTTCCGCAGGTGGTGTGGATGCCGCCTGCCCATGCATCGGAGGACCGTGCCAACCGCTCACGCAACCAAGTCGACCATCAGCGCCAAGTCCGGCGACGTTGATCGCCGCTGGTACATCGTCGACGCCGAGGGTCAGAACCTCGGCCGCCTCGCCGCGACCATCGCGGAGACGCTGCGCGGGAAGCGCTCGCCGTCCTACACCCCGCACGTTGACTGCGGCGACTTCGTCGTGGTCATCAACGCGGAGAAGATCATGGTCACCGGCCAGAAGCTCGACCAGAAGCGCTACTGGCGCCACTCGGGCTACCCCGGTGGCATCAAGAGCCGCACCCTTCGCGAGCAGCTCGACCGCGGCCCCGAGGAGGTCATCCGCAAGGCAGTGCGCGGCATGCTCCCCAAGAACTCGCTGGGCCGCAAGCAGCTCCTGAAGATGAAGGTCTACGCCGGCCCCGAGCACCCGCACGAGGCGCAGTCGCCCGAGCCCCTCCGGCTCGAGAGGAAGGTCACCGCATGAGCACCGCCCAGGTCCGCATCCAGGCAACCGGCAAGCGCAAGACCTCGGTCGCCCGCATCATCCTCGAGCCGGGCGATGGCACCATCACGTGCAACGGCCGCCCGATTGACGACTTCTTCGGCCGCAAGGTGCTCGTCACCGCCGCCAAGTCGCCGCTGGTGGTGGCAGGCGTGGAGGGCCAGTTCTCGGTGAAGGCCCGCCTCAACGGCGGCGGCATCTCCGGGCAGGCCGACGCGCTTCGTCACGCCGTGGCCCGCGCCCTCGTCGAGATGGACGAGAACCTGCGTCCCGAGCTCAAGCGCGAGGGCTTCCTCACGCGTGACGCTCGCGAGAAGGAGCGCAAGAAGGCGGGCCTCAAGGGCGCCCGCAAGCGTCCTCAGTTCTCGAAGCGCTGAGCGGGACCGCGCGCCCGGCCCGGAGCCTCTTCGGGACCGACGGCGTGCGCGGCGTCGCGAACGCCGACCTCACGCCGGAACTCGCCATGGCGATCGGACGTGCCCTCGGGCTGTCCGTGCATGGCGGGGGCTCGGTGCTGGTTGGGCGCGATACGCGCCGCAGTGGGGAGATGCTCGAGGCGGCGCTGGCCGCCGGTATCGCATCTGCCGGTGACGACGTGGTGCTGGGCGGTGTGCTGCCCACCCCCGCAGTCGCCGAACTGGTGGCGGCCGACCCCGGCCTTGCAGCCGGCGTGGTCATCAGCGCGTCGCACAACCCGTTCCCCGACAACGGCATCAAGATCTTCGGCCCCGACGGCTTCAAGCTGCCCGACGCCGACGAGGCCGCCATCGAGGCCCTCATGGCCGACGACTCCGGCGCGCGCCCCACGGGCGGCGGCGTGGGCAGCATCCGGCACTGGCCCGAGGCCGCCGAGGCGTACCGCACCAGCCTGATCGCCCGCACTCCGGTGCGCTTCGACGGCCTGCGCGTCGTGGTCGACTGCGCTCACGGCGCCACGGTGACCACCGCGGCGCAGGTGCTGGGTGCGCTGGGGGCCGACCTCGCCGTCATCGGTGCCGAGCCCGACGGCGTCAACATCAACGTGGCCTGCGGCTCGACCGACCTGGCGGCGCTGCACGTGGCGGTGCGCGAGCACGGCGCCGACGTGGGCCTGGCCTTCGATGGCGACGGCGATCGCGTGCTGGCGGTTGATGCCGGTGGCGCGGTGGTGGACGGCGACCAGATCCTGGCCATCCTCGCCATCTGGCTGCGCGGTCGGGGCGAACTGCCCGGTGACGCGGTGGTGACCACCACCATGACCAATCTCGGATTCCGCCGCGCCATGGCCGACGAGGGCATCGACGTGCACTGGACCGACGTGGGCGACCGCTACGTGCTGGCCCACATGCGCGAGCACGGGTTCGTGCTGGGCGGCGAGCAGAGCGGGCACCTCATCCACCTGCCGAGCGGCCCCACCGGTGACGGCCTGGGCGGCGCCATCCTGCTGCTGTCGGCGCTGGCTGAGCGCGGCGTGGGGCTGGCCGAGGCCGCCGCGGTGATGCAGCGCATGCCCCAGCGACTCGTGAGCATCCGCGTGGAGCGCAAGGGTGACCTGGCCGGGGCCACGGAGGTGTGGGACCTCGTGGCCACCCACGAGGCGGAACTGGGCGATGATGGGCGCATCGTGCTGCGGGCATCGGGCACCGAGCCGCTGGTGCGGGTGATGGTGGAGGCGCCGACGTCCGAGCAGTGCGAGAGCATCGCCGACGAGATCGCCGAGGCAGCAGGCCGGGCGCTCGGTCTGGTCGAAGGGGGCCACTGACATGTGCGGCATCATCGGATACGTCGGGTCGCGCCCCTGCGAGGAGCTCATCCTCGGCGGACTCGAGCGCCTCGAGTACCGCGGTTACGACTCAGCGGGCATGGTGCTGATCGACGATTCGGGCTTCACCACGGTGCGCGCGGTGGGCAATCTGGCCGAGCTGCGCAAGGCCGCCGCCGGCAGCACGTCCACGGCGACCGCCGGCATGGGCCACACCCGCTGGGCCACGCACGGCCGCGTCACCGAGGCCAACGCGCACCCGCACGCCGACGCCAGCGGCCGTATCTCGGTGGTGATGAACGGCATCATCGAGAACTACGCGCGCCTTCGCAGCGCGCTGCAGGACGAGGGTGTGGTGTTCCTCAGCGAGACCGACACCGAGGTCATCCCGCATCTCATCGCCAAGCACTACGCCGGCGACCTGGTGCAGGCCGTGCGCGCCGTGATCGGGGAGTTGGAGGGTCACTTCGCGTTCGTGGCCGCGTCGGCCGACGAGCCGGGCCGCCTGGTGGCCGCACGCCGCGAGTGCCCCATGGTCGTGGGCGTGGGGGAGGGCGAGCTGTTCATCGCGTCCGCCATTCCGGCGTTCCTGCCCGAGACCCGCGAGACGCTCGAGATCGAGACCGGCGAGATCGTGGTGCTCGAGGCCGGGGCCATCACCATCCTCGACGGCGACACGGTGGTCTCGCGCGACCCCGCCACGGTTGACTGGGACGCCGACGCCGCCGAGAAGGGCGGCTTCGACACCTTCATGCTCAAGGAGATCCACGAGCAGCCGGATGCCCTCAACGACACCATTGGCGACCGCCTGGCCCGGGACGGCACCGTCACGCTCGACGGCATCGGTCTGGACGACGCCGCACTCGCCCGCGTGGAACGCATCCACATCGTCGCGTGCGGCACCTCGTTCCACGCCGGCCTGGTGGGGCGCTACCTCATCGAGGACTGGGCGCGCATCCCCGTGCACGTGGAGGTGGCCAGCGAGTACCGCTACCGCACGTGCCTGGCCGGCCCCGGCGATCTGGTGATCGGCATCACCCAGAGCGGCGAGACGGCCGACACCCTCGCCGCCATGCGCGTGGCGCGTGAGCGCGGCGCCCACGTGGTGGCGCTCACCAACATCATGGGTTCGCAGGCCGTGCGCGACGCCGACGGCGTGCTGTATACCCGTGCGGGCCTCGAGATCGGCGTGGCCGCCACCAAGACCCATGTGGCCCAGGTGATGGCCCTTGCGCTGCTGGCCCTCAAGCTGGGGCAGGTGCGCCACACCCTCACGGGGTCGGGCGTCGCCGACCTTGGCGAGGACATCCGCAGGCTGCCGGGCCTGGTGGCCGACTACCTGGCATCTCCCGCGGCCGACGCGGCCATCGCGGCGGGCGAGAAGTACGCCGAGCGGCCGTTCTTCCTGTATCTCGGGCGCCACGTGGGCATGCCCGTGTCGTACGAGGGCGCGCTGAAGCTCAAGGAGATCTCGTACGTGCCCACCGAGGCCTATCCGGCCGGTGAGATGAAGCACGGCCCAATCGCGCTGCTCGACGACGGCTCGCCCGTGGTGGTGGTCGCCACCGACGGCCACGTGTTCGACAAGGTCGTGTCGAACATCCAGGAGGTGCGCGCCCGCGGTGCACAGGTCATCGCCGTTGCCACCGAGGGCAACGAGGAGATCGCCGAGCACGCGGACGACGTGCTGTTCGTGCCCCGCACGCTGCCGCTGCTGTCGTCGGTACTCGCCGTGGTGCCGCTGCAGCTGTTCGCCTACGCGGTGGCCCGCGCCCGCGGCCTCAATGTGGACCAGCCGCGCAACCTCGCCAAGACCGTCACGGTCGAGTGATCTGATGGCCGAGGTCCTGGGCGTCGGCATCGACCTCATCGAGATCGACCGCGTGGCCGCGGTGCTCGAGCGCCAGCCCAGGTTCGCGGAGCGCTGTTTCACCGAGGCCGAGCGCGCGTACTGCCTGTCGCGCAAGTACCCGCCGCAGCACTTCGCCGCGCGCTTCGCGGCCAAGGAGGCCGTGGGCAAGGCGCTCGGCATCGGCATGACCCGCTGGCAGGAGGCCGAGATGGTGCGCGGTCGCGGGGCCCCGACGGCCATTCTCACCGGGCGCTGCCTCAGGCGCGCCGCCGACATGGGCGTGGTGGAGGTGCTGCTGTCGGTGACCCATTCGCGTGGCATGGCCGCCGCGGTGGCCATCCTGCGCGGGGCGTAGCGCCGCGTCAATAGGATGTGCGGCGTGACCATGCCGGGCCTCACACCGCTGTTCGACTCCGCCGCGCTGCGCGACGCGGACGCGCGCGCCATCACGGGCGGTATTCCGGGCGAGCGGCTCATGGAGACGGCCGGCCTCGCCGCGTCGCGCGAGATCCTCGCGACCTTCCCGCCGGGCTCCAACGCGCTCGTGCTGGCCGGCCCGGGCAACAACGGTGGCGACGGCTGGGTGGTGGCACGCCATCTGGCCGAGGCCGGATGGGATGTGACCATCGCCCTTCCCGGGGGGCGCCGACCCGAGACGCCCGACGCCATTGCCATGGCCGACCGAGCGGAGGCCATGGGCATTCCGGTGATCACCGCCGAGCCCGGCGACATCGCAACCGGGCAGGCGATCGTGATCGACGCGATGCTCGGCACGGGCACGACCGGTGCCCCACGGGGTGGCATCGGCGATGTGGTGGCCGCCGTCATCGCGTCCGGCGCGCCGGTGGTGGCCCTCGACGTGCCCACCGGGGTGGACGCCGACACCGGGCGCATTGACGGTGATGCCCTGCGGGCCCAGGTGACCATCACCTTCGCGGGCGACATGCCGGGCCTTCACGTGGCGCCCGGGCGCGGGCATGCGGGCCGCGTGGTGGTGGCCGACATCGGCATTCCGCGCGACCTGCGGCCCGAGCCTGCGGCGTGGCTCGCCGGGGATGGCGCCATCGCGGCAATCCCGCCCCGCGCGGATGATGACGACAAGTACGCGGCCGGCGGGGTGCTGGTGATCGCCGGTGCCCCGGGTATGAGCGGTGCTGCACGCCTGTGCACCCGCGCCGCGCTGCGATCGGGCGCCGGCATCGTGGTGGGCTGCGTGCCGCCGTCGGTGCGCGCCGAGGTGGCCGCATGGACGCCCGAGGTGATGATCTCGGGCAACGACCGCGACGAGATCGACCGGCAGCTGGCGCGGGTGGCGGCGGTGGCACTCGGCCCCGGACTCGGGCGCGACGATGTGACCACCGGCCTGGTGCACGACCTCATCGCCGGCATCCGGCAGCCCCTGGTGCTCGATGCGGACGGCCTCTGGCATCTGGGCAGCGACCTCGCGCGCCTGCGTGCGCGCCCACATGCCACCGTCATCACGCCGCACTGCGGCGAGGCCGCCCGCCTGCTGGGCGTGTCGCGCGCCGAGGTGGAGGCGGCCCGCCTGCACTCGGCGGCGCAACTGGCCGAGCGATCGGGGCACGTGGCACTGCTGAAGGGCCCGGGAACCGTCATCGCCGCCCCGGGCCGCCCGCCCGTGGTCATCGAGGGCGGCACGCCCGCGCTTGCCACCGCCGGTTCGGGCGACGTGCTCACCGGCGTCATCGCGGCGCTGTTGGCCCGGGGTATGGGTGCTCGCGCGGCGGCCGTGGCGGGCGCGGCGCTGCACGCACGTGCCGGCGTGCTGGCGGGGCGCGGGGATGGCACCATCGCCAGCGACATCAGCGAGGTGCTTCCGGAGGCACGCGCGGTATGAGCAGCGACGCACGATCAATCGCGCGCATCGACCTGACGGCGCTGCGCCACAACGCCGCGCGCCTCGACCGCGCGGCCGGCGACGCATCGCTGATGGCCGTGGTGAAGGCCGACGCCTACGGGCACGGCGCCCCCGAGTGCGCTCGTGCGGCCCTTGCCGGCGGGGCCGCCAGCCTCGCCGTGGCCAGCGTGGAGGAGGCCGAGCAGCTGCGCCTGGCCGGCCTCGACGACGTCACCATCCTCATCATGAGCCCGCTCACCGAGTCGGCCTGCACCCGTGCGCTTCGGCAGCGCTGTGAGGTGGCCGTGAGCGACCGGGCCGCGCTTGATCGCCTGATGCAGGCCTGCGGGCCCGCAGATGCGCCACGCGTGCACATCGAGGTGGACACCGGCATGGGGCGCCTGGGCGTGCCCACGGGCGACGCCCTCGCCCTCGCCGAGGCCGCCGAGGCCGCGGGGGCGTCGGTGGTGGGGCTCATGACGCACTTCGCCACCGCCGACACCATTGATGGCCCCGACGCGGGTTTCATGCGCGAGCAGCTGGTGCGGTTCAAGGCCATCGTGCCGGCGTTCCGGCAGCGGTTTCCGGGCATCACCGTGCATGCCGCCAACAGCGCCGGCACGCTGCGCGACGCCGGCGCCTGCCTCGACATGGTGCGCTGTGGCATCGCGCTCTACGGCTGCTCGCCCTTCGGGGGCGACCCCACCGCCGACGACCTGGTGCCGGTCATGGCGTGGACGTCGCGCCTGTCGCTGGTGAAGCACTTCGCATCGCGCGAGAGCGTGGGGTACGGCCGCACCTGGCGGGCCGCCCGCGGCACGTGGATCGGCACCATCCCCGTGGGGTATGCCGACGGCTTCGCCCGCGATCTGTCCAACCGCGGCGAGGTGCTCGTGGGTGGCCGCCGGGTGCCCGTGGTGGGCACCGTGTCGATGGACCTCATCACCGTCGACCTGGGGCCGGAGGCCACCGAACGGGGCGGGGAGGAGGTGGTGATCATCGGCGCACAGGGCACCGACCGCATCACCGCCGACGAGATCGCCCGTCTGCGCGGCACCATCTCGTACGAGGTCACGTGCGCCGTGAGCCCGCGCGTGGCGCGGGTGCACGAGGGGTGATCGCACCCGAGGCCGCCATCGCGCTGCGCGAACCGCTCGCGGCTCTCACGGGTGATGCATGGATCGTCGGGGGGTGCCTGCGCGATGCGCTCACCGGGCGTGACGTGAGCGACGTGGACGTGGTGGTGGACGGCGACCCCGAGGCCGCTGCGAAGGCCATCTCGCGTGCGCACGGGGCGAGCCGGTTCCAGTTGTCGCGCGACTTCGGCGCATGGCGGCTCACCGGAGGCACCCTGCCGTGGCAGGTGGATGTGATGCCCGTGCTGGGCGGCACGCTCGATGAGGACCTCTCGCGCCGCGACTTCACGGTGAACGCCCTCGCCTTGCCCGTGGCCGGGGACGCGGCGATCATCGATCGCTCGGGTGGCCTGGACGATCTGGTGGCCGGCCGTATCGCGCTGGTGTCGCCCTCGGCGCTGCTGGACGACCCGGTGCGCGTGCTGCGCCTTGCGCGCATCGCCCACCAGATGGGTTTCGCGATTGACCCGTCGGCGCGCGACGCCGCCCGTGTCGCCGCCCCCGCCATCCGCCAGGCCCCCGGGGAGCGGGTGATGGACGAGTTCGCGCGCATCATCTGCGCCGACGATCCGGTGGCGGTACTCGACCTGTTCGACGGTGTGGGCGGGCTCGCGGCGCTGGTGCCCGAACTGGACGACTGCCGCGGCGTGGACCAGAGCGAGTACCACCACCTCGACGTGCTGGGGCACACCATGGAGGTGCTCGGCAACGTGGTGGCCATCGAGCGTGACCCCGGGGAGATCTTCCGCGGTGACGCCGACGTGGTAGCCACCTCGCTCGCCGAGCCGCTGGCCGATGGCCTCACCCGCGGGCAGGCGCTGCGTATCACCGCGCTGCTGCACGACATGGCGAAGGCCGCCACGCGCGGGGTGACGCCCGAGGGGCGCGTCACGTTCATCGGGCACGACCAGATGGGCGCCGACATGGCCGACGGCCTCATGCGGCACCTGCGCACGTCCAACCGCCTGCGCGACTTCGTGGTGCATGGGGTGCGCCAGCACCTGGTGCTGGGGTTCATGGTGCACCGGCAGCCGTTGTCGCTTGCGCAGCAGGACCGCTATCTGCGCCGGGTTGCCCCCGACCCCGTGGAGGCCATCGTGCTGTCGGTGGCCGACCGCCTGGCCACCGATGGTCCGCGCACCACTCCGATTCAGATCACGCGGCATCTGGCGCTGGCGCGCGAGCTGCTGGCAGCGCACGTGACCATCACGTCGCGCGAGCCCATCCGGTCGCCCATCGATGGGGCCGAACTGGCGCAGATGCTGGGTCGCGCGCCCGGCCCGTGGCTGGCCGAGCTGCTCATCGCGATTCGCGAGGAGCAGCTGATGGGGCGCCTCGCCGATCGCGTGGCCACCGAGCGCTTCGCGCGCATCTGGAACGAGACGCACCCGCCCGCCCCGTAGTGCCCACGTGCCGACCGCCCCGGTGTCTAGTGTGCGGCGCGATGGGAGTTCACCTCACACGCATCTACACCCGCACCGGCGACCAGGGCGACACGCGCCTGGGCGACATGAGCCTGGTGCGCAAGGACCACCTGCGCGTGAACGCGTATGGCGAGGTGGACGAGCTGAACGCCGTGCTGGGCGTGGTTCGGCTGCAGGAGCTGCCGCAGGGCTGGGACGACCGCCTGGGGCGCATCCAGAACGACCTGTTCGACCTGGGGGCCGACCTCGCCGTGCCGATGACGGCCGAGGGGTCGCACCTGCGCATCACGGGTGACCACGTGGCGGTGCTCGAGCAGTGGTGCGACGAGGTGAACGACACCCTGGCCCCGCTCGACAGCTTCGTGCTGCCCGGCGGCACCGCGGCTGCCGCGCACCTGCACGTGGCCCGCACCGTGGCCCGCCGCGCCGAGCGCGCAACCGTGATGCTGTCGGACCACGAGGAGATCGGCGAGTGCGTCATCGCCTACCTCAATCGGCTGTCCGACCTGTTCTTCATCCTCGCCCGTGGAGCCAACCACGCGGTGGGACGCCCCGATGTGCTGTGGGTGCCCGGCGGGGGCAGCGGAGCGGCCTCGGCCGGTTAGGTCGGTGCATGGGGCGGTGCGCCGCCCTGCCTGATGCCCCGCCACACCAGTGGCAGGCCGATGAGGATGAGCACCACCGAGATGATCTGCGCATTCGTCATTCCCGCGAACGTCACGGGGGTGGCGCGCACGAACTCAACGAGCAGGCGCTCGATGCCCCCGAGCACCAGATACAGGCCGAAGAGCGACCACGGGGCGGTGAGGCGCCCGCGCATGCGCCAGAGCACCCAGAACACCACCAGCATGGCGATGGTCTCGTACACCGGTGTGGGGTGCACGATCTGCGTGGTGGGAACCGTGCCGTCGGGGTACGACATGCCCCAGGGCAGGTCGGTGGCGCGGCCGTAGTCGCCGTCGCCCGCCAGCTGGCAGCCGATGCGCCCGATGGCATAGGCCAGCGCGAGGGGCGCCGCTGCGGCGTTGGCCATGGTGCCCAGCGGGATGCGTCGCCACAGCGCGACGAGAATGACGGCGATCACGCCCCCGGCGACGCCGCCGTACCAGACGAGCCCGGACCCCGAGAACAGCCCCTCACCGGGCTCGCCCCAGTGCTCCACCACGTAGTAGATGCGGGCGCCCAGGAAGCCGCCGATGGCCGCGGCCAGCACGATCTCGATGGCGTTTGACGGGTCGAGTCCGCGCTGGCGCAGGTCGATGGCCAGGAAGATGCCGGCGAACACCACCGCGATGGCCGCCATGAGGCCCCACGAGTAGAACGTGAAGGGGCCGATTGATCCGAGCGTCGGGAACACGAAGCGCAGTGTAGGGCCTCACGCATTTCGTACAGCGGCCCCGCATCTCGCTCACATGGCGGCGATTGACTGGCCTCCGTGACCCACCTGCGCACCGCACTCGTGGCCGGTCTCGCGCTGCTGGCACCGGCCGCGCTCGCGCTGGGCGCACCGGTGGTGGTGCACGACTCCCTGGGGCGGCCGTTCACGGTCGATGCGCAGGTACCGGGAGTGGACGTGACGCCGTACGTGGACACCCTCAGCGCCGCGGTGCATGGCGATGAGATCCGCGACCTCACGGTGCGCATCGTTCCGGCGGCGTCCATCAGGGCGCGCTGCAATGACACCCAGGCAGTGGCGTGTTACGAGCACACGGGGACCGGCGACGGAATCATCACCGTGCCCCCCACGCTCACGCGGCAGGAACGCGCGAGCCTGCTGCACGAGTACGGGCACCACATCGATGCCACGTACGGCAACGGCGCCCGCGCCGACCCCAACGGCACGCCCCGGTGGTGGCGCGCCAGGGGGATGGGGCGGCTCGTGCGACGCGGTCTGGCGGTGCCGTCGTACGCGCACGGCTGGAGCCATTCGATCGGTGAGATCTTCGCCGAGGACTACATGGCCATGAACGGCGGTGGCCGATCGGGCATCGGGTGGTTGCGCCAGCCGTCGGCGGCGGTGCGCGCGGCGCTCCGCGCCGACATCGCGCAGTACCCGGGTCCACGCCCCGAATGGCCTGCGGGCGCGTCGGCGTGGCGCGGCTTCACGGCCGGGCCGGTGGGTCAGGGGCAGTTGGTGACCATGCAGGTGCCCGTCACGGCCGCGCGCGCTCAGGTGTCCGCGGTTGTGCGCCCCGACCCGGCACGGGGCGTCGTCGCTCTCACGCTCACGGTCACGTGCCCGGGCGCGGGCCCGCTGGTGCATGTCGGCGCGCGCGGCGAGGGCATGCGGATGCAGGTGGTACCCGTCGCTCCGACCACCTGCATCGCCGAGGTGCGCGCCGACGGTGCAGCGCCGGGCGGCGCATCGCTGCAGGTGGTCGTGGGTCCGGCGTGACCGGACCCGACGCCTACGGGCGGACGGCCCCCACGATGTCACCACGGCTCGACAGCGGCACCACGCGCACCACGTCGCCGGTATGCGGCGCGTGGATCATCATGCCGTTGCCGATGTACATGCCCACGTGCTCCAGGCCGTTCAGCAGAATGGCGTCACCGGGCTCCAGTTGGTCAAGCGGCACGTGCGGGAATGCCGCCCAGATGGCGAAGGTGTAGTGGGGCACACTCTTGCCGATCTGTGCGTACGCGTAACTCAGCAGTCCCGAGCAGTCGAACCCGGACGGCGACGCGCCACCCCAGACGTACGGTACGCCTTGGTACTGCATGGCGATGCGCACCGCGGCCGCGTTGCCCGATCCGTCCGGAAGGGGGCCGTGCCACGGGGTGTACCCCGATGCCGCCGCTGCCTGAGCGGCCGCGCGCTGCTGCGCTGCCTCCTCGGCGATGGCGGCCCGAAGGTCGGCACGGGCGTTGTCAAGCACCTTCTGGCGCTCGTCCATGATCGCCTGCACATGGGCCTTCTCGGCGGCCGCGTTGCCCACCTCGACCTTGGCGGCCTCGCGGTCCTTCACCAACTGCGTTCGGACGCGGATGGTGCGGTCGCGGAACGTCTTCATGTTGCCCACCACACGGGCGTCCTCGGTGCCGGCGCGCTGGATGGCGTCCACCTGATCAACGGCGTCAGTGAGGCTGCCGCTCGACACCAGCACCTCCATGAGGGTGGGGTCGGGGTGGCGGTAGAGCGCATCCATGCGCTCACCGAGAATGCGCTGCGAGATGTGCAGGTCGGCGATGGCCTTCTGCAGCACCTGCTCGTTTTTCGTGATGTCGGTGCGGATGTTGCCCAGCTTCCACACCGCGCCGTTGTAGCGCTCCGCCGCTGCCTCGACCTTGGCGCCGTAGGCCTCCAGCTTGGCCTTCAGCTGCCTGACCTGGGCCTTCTTCTCGCGCACCGTGAAGGGGTTGGCCGACGTCGCCGCAGGCATGGCGGCGCCCGCCACGAGGGCGCCGCCGACGAGGATGGACGCGATGGCGCGCCGCGCCCGCGGGATGTGGTTGACCTGCTGCACGACTTGCGACCCTTTCACGATCTGCCCGCAAATGGCGAAATACGGGTTGCACGTGACACTTCTGCCGTTTCGCGTTGACCCCGTCCGGGGTCATCACGACAATCAGGGGCGTGAGGCGTCGCGTGCCATTTGCACTTCGCGGGATCATCGCCGGGGCCTGCCTGGGTGCCATCGCCGTGGGCGGTGCGGCCGGGGTTGCCACGTCTGATCCCGCCTCGCGGGGCATCGGCGCGATCCTCCCCGGGGGCAATCTGGCCACGGCCATCGCGGGGCCGCATCACCCGGTGCGTTCAGCCCGCGCCACGCCCGCCGGCGCGGTGGCGTCGGGTGGCACCGTGTCGGTGAACGTGGGCGCGGCGCCGCGGGGGTCGGGCGCGCTGTCGGAGGGCGAGGCCGATGCCAGCGGCGTGCGCCTGTTTGGCGGCCGCATCGTGGTGAACTCGCTGCACCTCGGCGTGCGGTCGAATGTGGACGACCAGGGCACCACGGCCGGCGTGGCGGCGTGGTCGGCCGACATCACCGTGGACGGTCAGCCCATTGACGAGCAGCCGGGCACCCCGGTGACGGTGCCCGGCATCGGAACCCTCACGGTGATGGAGCAGTTGGTGGATGGCAGCACCATCACCGCCAATGGCGTGCGTGTTGAGGTGGACGACGCCGCGTCGGGTGTGGCGCCCGGCACGCAGGTGGTCATCGGCCACCTCGAGGCGTCGGCCGGCGATCCCATTCCCGATTCGCCCTCGCCCGACCCGGGCAGTGCGCCAAGCGACCCCGGTGCGGCGGCCCCTGCGGACGGTGCCGATTCGCCCGTCCCCGCCGCGTCCGGCGGCGGGTGTTCGCTGCCCGTGTCGCCCACCCCGGTGGTGCCCAGCACGGTGACCCCGGGCACGCTCTCGCCCGGCACCGGCCTGGGCCTGCCGCGGCAGGTGGCGCCCACGGTGTCGGCCGTGCCCACCTCGGAGGGCTACGTGTTCCCGGTGACCGGCGGCACGTCGAACGACTTCTCGGACGACTACGGCGGTGCGCGCGCCGATACCGGCTGGCACCACGGCAACGACATCTTCGCCGCGTCGGGCACGCCCCTCGTGGCCGTGGCTGACGGCACGCTGTCGAAGGTGGGGGTGAACCACCTGGGCGGCAACCGCCTGTGGCTCACCGACGACCGCGGCACCGCCTACTACTACGCCCACCTGTCGGCGTACGCGCCGGGCATCACCGACGGCGTGCGCGTGCGGGCCGGCCAGGTCATCGGTTTCGTGGGCAACACGGGCGATGCCATCAGCACGCCGCCGCACCTGCACTTCGAGGTGCACCCGGGGAACGGCGACAGCGTCGACCCGTACCCGTATCTCATGGCATGGCTGCGCAACGCCCCGGTTGCGCGGGCATTCACGGCAGCTGCGGTGGCGGTGGGGCATACGCCGGCTGCCGGCACGCTGCTGCTGTCGGCCGATCCCATCGACGAGGGCCTGCAGGGCCCCGCCGATGGCACGGCCGTCGCCGTGCGCTAGGCCCGGGCCGCTCTGCCCTTGGGGCGCACGACGCCCTCCAGCATCTCGGTGGAGTAGGGACCCACGCCCTGCCCATCAACCGCGTAGTGGTACAGCGCGACCGAGAGGATCTGGCTGAGCGTGCCGCTGATGACCGACCCGACGATGGTGATGATGATGCCGATGAACAGCAGCACGGCACCGGCCGTCACCATCGAGTTGCCCATCATGACGGCGCCGATGACGGCGATCAGCACGCCGGGCAGGATGACGAAGATGCCCACCACGCCACCGGTGATGGCCTGACCGGTCACCTGCTGGCCCCAGCGCTGCTTGAAGAGTGACGCCGAGCGGCTGAGCGCCTTGATGGGCCCGACGCCCTCGAAGGCGATGACGGGGATGGCGAGGAACGACACCAGCGACCACGCCAGCCCGGCGAGGGCCGCCACGATGGTGCCGCCGATGCCCTCGAACCGGGCCTCGATGACGCGGATGACCAGCGCCACGGTGGTGGAGAGCAGCGCCCACTTCGCGATCTGCGGCATGCGCTCGCGTGCCGCGTGGATGCCGTCGGAGAAGCTGGTGGCCTCGCCGCGCAGCACCTTGTCGGCGGCCACGCAGAGCCCCACGCCCACGTAGGTGGCGATGAACGCGGCCAGGTACGCGCTGATGGCGAACAGCACGATGGCCAGCCACGTGAGGCTGGTGAGCGCCAGCAGCAGGATGCCCGGCAGCGTGAACACGATGGCGTCGATGAACGCGGCGATCATCCCGGCGATGGGGAAGGCCATGAGCGCCTTGTGCTCACGAAGGGTGTGCCAACTGATCTTCGCGAGTGCCAGACCGGTGCGAAAGCGTGACTGCCGTGCCATCAGGGGTGCATCCTCGGGCTCAGACGCCGAAGCTGTCCCCACATGAGCAGGTGCTTGTGGCGTTGGGGTTCTTGATGACGAATCCGCGCCGCATGAGCGACGTGGTGTAGTCAATCACCGATCCGCTCACGTAGATGGCGCTCTTCAGGTCGAGCAGCACGCGCACGCCGTTGCTCTCGATCTGGCGCTCGGCCGCTTCGGGCAGCGCACCCTTCGGGATGAGGTCGATGGAGTACTCGAGCCCCGAGCAGCCGCCGGCGTGGATGCGAAGGCGCACGCCGTGGTCCATCCCCTCGCGGTCGGCCGACTCGCGGATGTACTGGGCGGCGGCGTCGGTGACGGTGAGGCCGGCCCCGGCGCCCTCGGCCTGCTGCTCGCGGGCCAAGCGGGCGCGTTCGCGCGCGGCGGCCTTCTTCTCCTCGAGCGTCAGCGGGCGGTCCGGCGCGGCCTGATCAGCCATAGCCCATCACCTTCATCATTAGCTTGCCGTCGTCGGTCATCTTGTCGGGGCCCCACGGCGGGTCCCACACCCAGTTGACGTCAACGCTGGTGACGCCGTCGAGCGGCTCCACGAACTTGCGCACGTCGGCGATGATCTGGTCGGTGAGCGGGCAGCCCATCGAGGTGAGGGTCATGTTGAGGTCCACCTTGCCGGTGGCCTCGTCCACCTTCACCTCGTACAGCAGCCCCAGGTCAACCACGTTGATGCCCAGTTCCGGGTCGTCGACCTGCTTCATCGCCTCGCGGATGTCGTCCTGATTGACCATCTCAGCCTCCGTGTGCGGTGGTCTCGCGGTAACCGGCGATCGCGTCGCGAAGCGCCAGCCATGACAGCAGTGCGCACTTCACACGCACCGGGTACTTCGCAACGCCCTCCAGCGCGATGGCGTCGCCCAGCACGTCCTCGTCGGGCTCGGTCTCGCCGTGCATCATCAGGCGGAAGTGCTCCACGGTGTCGAGGGCCTCGTCCAGTTGCTTGCCCTCGGCCACCTCGGTGAGCATTGACGCGGCGGCCTGCGAGATGGAGCAGCCATCGCCGTCGCTTCGCACCTCCACCAGACGGTCGTCCACCACCAGGATGTCGAGGTAGCACTCGTCGCCGCACACGGGGTTGTGCTCGTGCACCGACGCCGAGGCGTTCTCGATGCGCCCGCGCCCGCGGCGGTTGCGGTAGTGGTCGAGGATCAGCTGCTGGTACAGGTCGTCGAGGCCGCCCATCAGCCCACCCCGAACCAGCGTCGGCACTCGATGAGTGCGTCGCGAAGGGCCAGCACGTCGTCCTCGGTGGTGTAGAGGTAGGCGCTGGCCCGGGTGGTGGCCTGCGTCCCCAGCACGCGCATGAGCGGCTTTGCGCAGTGGTGTCCCGCGCGCACGCAGATGTTCTTCGAGTCGAGGAACTGCGCGATGTCATGCGGGTGCAGGTCGTCCATCACCCAGCTGAACGCGGCGCCCCGGCGGTCGGGATCGCGCGGGCCCAGCACCGTCAGGCCCGGCACCTCGTCGAGGGCGGCAAGCATCTGCACGCACAGTTCGCGCTCGTGCGCCCGGATGCGGTCGAGCCCGATGTCCTCGAGGAACTCCACGGCCGCCGCAAGCCCCACGGCCTCGGCGATGGGCGGCGTGCCCGCCTCGAACTTGAGGGGGATCTCCGCGAAGGTGGACCCGTCCATGGTGACGTCGCTGATCATCTCGCCGCCGCCGAGGAACGGCTCCATGCCCTCCAGCACCGCGGGGCGCCCGGCCAGGCATCCGATGCCGGTGGGGCCGCACAGCTTGTGGCCCGTGAACACCAGGAAGTCGGCATCGATCGCCGCGGCGTCAACCGGCATGTGCGGCACGCTCTGCGTGGCATCCACAAGCGCCAGCGCTCCCACCTCGTGCGCCATGGCCACGATGTCGGCAACCGGGTTGATGGTGCCGAGCACGTTCGACGAGTGCACCACGCCAACGAGGCGCGTGCGCGGGTTGATGAGCCCGTGCAGGGCATCCATGTCGAGCTCGCCGCCCGGGGTGATGGGGGCGAAGACCACCCGGGCGCCGGTGATGGTGGCCACGATCTGCCACGGCACGATGTCGGAGTGGTGCTCCATTCCCGTGACGAGGATCTCGTCGCCCTCGCGCAGCGTGCGGGTGCCCCATGCCCAGGCCACCAGGTTGATGGCCTCGGTGGCGTTCTTGGCCAGCACCAGCCCCTCGCGCGGGTGGTTCACCAGGCGTGCGGCGGCGGTGCGCCCGGCCTCGAAGCGGTCGGTGGCCTCGGCCGCCATCTCGTACACCCCGCGGTGCACGTTGGCGTTGGTCTCGCGGTAGTAGGCGTCCATGGCGTCGAGGACGGCCTGCGGCTTCTGCGAGGTGGCCGCGGAATCGAGGTAGTGCACCGGGCGGCCATCGGGCCGCGGGGTGGCGAGCAGGGGGAACTCCGCCTTCAGCGCGGTGGCGTCCACTGCGGTGGCGGAGTTCCCCATACGCGCCCTAGCTCGGCGAGTGCGCCGGCTCGTGCGAGCCGAACTCCACGTAGCCCTGCTCCTCGAGGTGCTCGGCCAGCTCGGGGCCACCCGTCTGGGCGATGCGGCCCTCGAACATCACGTGCACCACGTCGGGCTTGATGTAGCGGAGGATGCGCGTGTAGTGGGTGATGATGAGCACGCCGAGGTCGGGGCCGCGCTGGGCCTCCACGCCCTCCGACACGATGCGCAGGGCGTCGACGTCGAGGCCCGAGTCGGTCTCGTCGAGAATGGCGAACTTGGGCTCGAGCAGCGCCATCTGCAGGATCTCGTGGCGCTTCTTCTCGCCGCCCGAGAAGCCCTCGTTCAGGTAGCGGTCGGCGAACGACGGGTCGAACTGCAGGAGTGCGCTCTTCTCCTTGAACAGCTTGGCGAACTCGCGGATGGGCATCTCCTCGCCGCGCGTGGCGTTGACGGCCGTGCGCAGGAAGTTCATCACCGACACGCCGGGCACCTCGACCGGGTACTGCATGGCGAGGAACAGGCCCTTCTGGGCGCGCTCGTCGGCCTCCATCTCGGCCAGGTCCTCGCCGCCGAACAGCACCGAGCCGCCGGTGATCTCGTAGCGGGGGTGGCCGGCCAGCGCGTAGGCCAGCGTGCTCTTGCCCGAGCCGTTGGGGCCCATGAGCGCGTGCACCTCGCCCTGCGGGATCTCCAGATTCACGCCCTTGAGGATGGGCGTGTCGTCCACGGCGACCTCGAGGTCGGTGATCTTCAGGATGGGGTCAGCCACGGAAGGGAGTCTCCTCGTCGTTATCGGGCATCGAAGGGATGGGTGATGTTGGGCGTGGAGTCGATCCACACCC